>JAKADE010000278.1 GCA_021820785.1 Pseudomonadota bacterium | reverse complement strand
GCGGCGGGATCTGAGCATGGTCACCGAGCGCGGACGGATCGTGGTCGCGCCAGGCCGCTACACGCTCTCGGTCGGTGGCGGACAGCCGGGTACGGGGGCTCCCGATGTGGCCGGACACTTCCGCATTGCCGGGGAAGTGACCCTGCCCGACTGAGCGGGGGCAGGGACAGGGTCGGCGCGGTGGTATCATCCGATGCCACCGCGCCTGCGCCGCAGGGGGCGGTGTGTCGCCTGAGGACTCGGCCATGACCGAACAGCACTCTGCCCGCGTGAGTCTCCGACAGAACCGGGATTACCAGTTCGACATCGAGTTCGCGACGGGCATGGCCCACGTGACCTCGGATGAGGCCGCCCCGCTCGGCGCCGGTGCCGGGCCCTCGCCGGTGATGCTGCTGCTGGCGGCCGTGGGCAGTTGCATGAGCTCGAGCCTGTACTTCGCGCTCAGCAAGTTCAAGAACGACCCCGGCGGGATCCGCACCACCGCGAGCGGCACCCTCGGGCGCAACGAGGCCGGGCGGTTGCGGGTGGTGCACATCGACGTCGAGATTCATCTCGGCGCGCCGGCTGCGAGCCTGCAGCACCTGGAGCGGGTGCTCGGACAGTTCGAGGAGTTCTGCACGGTCGGGGCGAGTGTGCGCGCCGGGATTGCGACCGACGTCGCCGTGTTCGACGGCACAGGCACCCGACTCAAATGATCCCCGGCCGCGCAGCGTCGCGGCATCGTCGGTGGAGCGCATGATTGCGCTCACCACCGAGCCTCCGAGTCAGCACCAGCGGCGCATCGCGGCCGTCGGCATCGGGCTGTCGCTGCTGATCTTTCTGACGCTGGCCCCCTTCGCCGACATTCCCTTCGGACACAGCCGGCTGTACCTGCCGGTGTACGAGTCCTCGCTGGTCTTGTGCGACCTGCTGACCTGCGTGTTTCTGTTCGGACAATTCGCGCTGACGCGCTCCACCGGCGTGCTGATCCTCGCCGGCGGCTACCTGTTCAGCGCCGCGATGGCGCTGCTGCACGAACTGAGCTTCCCCGGTCTGTTTGCGCGCACCGGGCTGCTCTGGGCCGACGGGCAGACCACCGCCTGGCTCTACTTCCTCTGGCACCTGGGTTTTCCGCTGGCCGTGATCGGGTTCGCCCTCACCGCCGAGCGGCCGCTGCGGGCAGCCTCGGCCGCGGCAACGCGCTGGCGCGCAGCCGCGGTGGTATTCGCCGCCCTCGGTGCCGCGGCGCTCGCGTTGCTCGTATCCACGGCCGGTGCGCACCTGTTGCCGAAACTCATGCGCGGCAATCAGGACCGGCCGGCGAAATATGCGGTGGCCTGGGTGACCTGGCTCACGATCCTGGCTGCGCTGCCGATCCTGTGGCGGCGCGTGCGCTTCTCCGGGCTGCACCTGTGGATGATGGTGGTGATCGTCGCGTGGGCCTGCGACCTTGCACAGGCCGCGGTGTTCAACGCGGGGCGGTTTTCCTTCGGCTGGTACACCGGGCGGGCCTTCGGTCTGGTGGCCGCCTGTTTCCTGCTCGCGGTGATGATCCTCGAGAACGGTCGGCTGTATCGGCGCCTCGCCGAGGCGCATGCAGCCGAGTCCGAGCAGCGGCGCCTCGCCGAGCAACGCAGCGCGGAGCTGAATCGTCTCACCGAGGCGCTCGAGGCGCGCGTCGGGGCGCGCACCCGGGAGTTGCAGAGTGCGAACGAGTCGCTGCGCCGTGCGCGCGATGAGCTGCGCGCCGCGGCGACGCTCGGCAGCGCAGTGCGGGAGTCGGAACGCGCGCGCCTGGCGCGGGAACTGCACGATGAGCTCGGCCAGGCGCTCGTGATGTTGAAATACAAGCTCGCCGATCTCGAGGCCTATTGCCGCGCGCGCGGCACGCCGATGGCCGATGAGGCCCGCGGCATGCTCGCGCTGATCGACCAGACGATCGATTCGGCGCGCCGTGTCGCGGCCGATCTGCGCCCGGCAGTGCTCGATGTCCTCGGTCTCGCCGCGGCCGTCGAATGGCTGGTGAACGGCTTTCGACAGCTGCATGCAATCGATGTACGGCTGCGGATCGAGCCGCCGCAAGCGCCGGTCGGTGAGCCCGGGGCCACAGTCGCGTTTCGCGTTCTGCAGGAGGCTCTGACCAACGTCGTGCGGCACGCGCAGGCCACGCAGGTCGACATCGAGATGATCGTGAGGGAGCGGCGGTTGACGCTGAGGATCCGTGATGATGGCCGCGGGTTCGATACGGGACTGCCGCGCCGCGCCGATGCGCTCGGTCTGCTCGGAATGCGCGAGCGGGCGTTGATGGTGGACGGCACGTTCGAGATCCGTTCCGTGCCGGGCAGCGGTACGACCGTGACGCTTTCGATTCCTTGCACTGAACCGGGAAATTCTCCCTCGACCTGAAACACGCGTAGCGCAGGCGTGAGCGGGTCGATCGCCTCCGCGGGGGGCGCGGCGAGCACGAGCGCAGTCCTGACATGGAGCGCATCTCGCGCGGTGTGCGGTCGGCTCGTCTCTGGAAATGCGGCGTATACTCGCCGCCATGCCGGTCTGGGTGATCACCATCCTGGTCTGTGCCCACGGGCACTCGCAGTGCACGCGGCGGATTGACGATGCCTACTTCCTCAAACGCGCCGATTGCGAGTTCGTGTTGGGCTATCTGCCGCGCGCCGAGGCGCCGCGCTGCTCGATGCGCTCGCGGCAGAAAATGATTGCTCAGGGCTACGCACCCGTGGGACGCGTGCCGAAGGGCTGAGCGGTTGTGCGGTCGCGAGAGTGTGTGCGGGTCGGCCCGGTGCACTCGCCCTGCCGCAGATCCGACCCGGCCGGGATGTTCTGCGCAATGCAGTGCCACAGGGTGTTGGAATCTGCGCCGTCGGTCCGCATGCGGATCACGTGCCGCATGCGTCCGGTGCGTGCCGCGATTGCCGGGGCGCTGCGCCGAGGGGCGTTGCCCCGCTGCGGGTGAGTGTCCTCATCGGAGTTTCCCCGCCGGGCGGTGGCGCTCAGGGGATTCGGCGCGCGCGACCGCCCGGGCGCGTCGCGCGAGTCTATTCCTGAGGCGCCGGACGCATCGCAGGTGCGCGAGCGCGAAGCCGGAGGAGGCCCCGGGACCTCGTTGGCGTTTCCGGGCGGCATCGTCTATGTTTGTCATTCGGGGGCCGCCGCATCGGGCGGAACTCGTCACACCAGTGGGGCGGCAACGCGGCGACATGCGGGGGCGTCGATGGGCAGAGCGATTCCAATGAACATCCGATGGGCCCTGCTGGTCGCGGCGTTCGGGGCTGCCGCGGTGGTGTCGGCGACTCCGGCCCGACGGGCGACGGCCGTCACTGCGACGGGCATCCGCCTCAATGCCCCGTGGAAGGTCAAGCTTTACGAGCTCGCCCACAGCCGCTTCCGGCATCCGGCGTGGGGCTGGCAGCATTCCGAGCGCGATTACCGCCTGGCGCTGCGAATCGCCCGCGATGATCACCTGCACGTGGATAAAGATGCGCTGTTCGCCGCAGCGTTCCTGCACGACATGGCGGCCTTCCAGCCGTGCGCCGACCGCAAGATGGAGCACGGCGCGTGCGCCGCGCTGCAAAGTCCGGCGATTCTCAGGCGGATCGGCTTTCCCATGCGCAAGATCGCGATCGTGCAGCAGGCCGAGCGCGGACACATGTACTACAGCAGCCCGGGCCGCGATCCGACCGCCATCGTGCTGCACGATGCGGACTCGCTGGATTTTCTCGGCGACATCGGTGCGGCCCGCATGATCGCACTCACGGGGGCCAAGGCCCCGAGTTTCGCCCCTGCGGTCAAGACGCTGCGCACGTTCCTCACGGTCATCCCGCCGCGGCTGATCACCCCGAGTGCGCGCCGGATCGGCCGGCGGCGCGTCGCCCAACTGAAAGCCTTCCTCGCGGCGCTGCAGCGCCAGACGTATGACGGCCGTGCCCTGTGAGGCGATGCGGTCGCAATCCGCAGTTTCGCATCCGGTGAGTCGACCGCTTGCCGAGCTCGTGGCGGCCCTCGGCGCGCCGCTTGCGTGCCTCGATCTGGAAACCACCGGCGGTCATCCTGGTTACGACCGGATTACCGAAGTAGGGGTGGTGCGGATCGATGCCGAGGGCGCGCTCGAGGAGTGGTCCTCGCTCATCGATCCGCAACGCTGGATCCCGCCGCAGATCACGGCGCTGACGGGCATCGACGCGGCGATGCTCGAGGGTGCGCCCACGTTCCGGCAAGCGCACGAGGCGCTCGCCGCGCGGCTCGACGGACACATCGTCGTCGCGCACAACGCGCGATTCGATCTGGGCTTTCTGCGCGAGGCCTTCCGCCGTGAGGGCGTGGCTTTTCAACCCGCGGTGTTGTGCAGCGTGAAGCTCTCCCGGGCACTGTTCAAGAGTGCGCGGGGCCACGGGCTCGATGCGCTCATGGCGCGTCTCGGACTCACCTGTGCGGCCCGGCATCGAGCGCTGGGCGATGCGCGCGTGGTGGCGCAATTCCTCGAGCAGATGGCCACAACGCGCCTCGAGGCGCTCCTGGCGGCCTGCCGCGCGCAGGCCCAGATCCCGAGTCTGCCGGCACACCTGGCTCCCGAGGCCGTCGAGGCGCTCCCCGACGGTCCCGGGGTCTACCTGATCTACGGCGAGCACGATCTGCTGCTGTACATCGGCAAGAGCGTGCACGTGCGCCGCCGTGTTCTCGAACATTTCCGCAACGATCATCGCGCCGCGCGCGAGATGCGTCTGGCGCAGCAGACCCGGCGGATCGAGTGCATCGAGACCGCGGGGGAACTCGCGGCGCTGCTGCTCGAGTCCCG
>JAKADE010000277.1 GCA_021820785.1 Pseudomonadota bacterium | reverse complement strand
CCCCAGATGCGCCTCCAGCCGCAGCACCTTCTCCCCGACCACCGAGAAGCGGAAGTGCCCCGGCTCGATGGTGCCGGCGTGCACCGGTCCGACCGCGATCTCGTGCACGCCCTCGCCGTCGACCCGCGTGAACGGATACGGCTCGGCGTGCGCGAGCCAGGGCCTCACGTCCGGATCGCTCGAACGCACCCCGGTGAGATCGAATGCGGCCCGCTGCAGCCGGGATGCCGGCGGGAAGAACTCCTGCAGCCCCGGATAGGGGCGTGCGTTCCCGGCCGCCAGCGCCAGCTCGACGGCGAGTCCGCCCGGGTCGGTCAGATACACCGCGTACACGTGCGCCCCGTCGGCCGGCGCTCCCGTGACCCACAGTGCCTGCAGCACACCGCCGGTGGCCGCCACGTCGCGCGCAACCTGGGTCCACTCCTCCCGGTCGACGGACAGCTGGCGCACCCCGGGTGCGCCAGCGACGGCCTGCGCTCGCTGCCACCAGCGCATCAGGGGCATCGAGCGCGCCCTCCACTGCGGCGGGTCACGGGCATCGTTATGGCCCCCCGATCAGGTGGGCCGCCGCGCGGTACCACTCGGCGAGATACGGCGGGATATACACCCCGAGCAGCAGCACGATCGCGAGGTGCGCAAACACCGGCAGCAGCGCCGGGGGATGCGGCAGGCGGCGTACCGTGGTCTCGCCGAACACCATGGGCTGCACCTTCGAGAGGATCGCGGCGAACGCCACGGCGAGTGCCGCCAGCAGGATGGGCGTCGCCCAGGGCTGCTCGCGCATCGCCGTGGTCAGGATCAGAAACTCGCTGGTGAACACCCCGAAGGGCGGCACGCCGAGGATGGCGAGCGAGCCGAGCATCAGTCCCCAGCCGACCGTCGGGGAGAGCGTGATCAGGCCGCGGATCTGCTCGATCGCCTGGCTGCCCGCCTTCTGCGCGGCATGGCCGGCGGTGAAGAAAATCGACGACTTGGTCAGCGAGTGCACCGTCATGTGCAGCAGCGCCGCGAAGGTCGCGATCGCACCGCCCATGCCGAACGCGAATGTCGCGATGCCCATGTGCTCGATGGACGAATAGGCGAACAGCCGTTTGATGTCGCGCTGCCGCCAGAGCAGCAGCGAAGCCAGCACCACCGAGAGCAGCCCGAAGCCCATGAGCATCTGCGCCGGCAGCTGCGAGTGCAGCGCACCCTGCACCAACACCTTGCTGCGCACCACCGCGTACAGCGCGACGTTCAGCAGCAGCCCCGAGAGCACTGCCGAGATGGGCGTCGGACCCTCGGCATGCGCATCCGGCAGCCAGCTGTGCAGCGGCACCAGACCGACTTTCGTCCCGTAGCCAATCAACAGAAACACGAACGCGAGGGCGAGCACGGTCGGCTCGAGCTGCGATTTGACGGCATCCAGATGCGTCCACAGCAGCGCGGTCATGCCTTGCGCGCCGAGGACCTTGCCGGCCGCGACATACAGCAGGATCGTGCCGAACAGCGCCTGGGCGATTCCGACCCCGCACAGAATGAAGTACTTCCAGCCGGCCTCGAGGCTCCCCGGCGTGCGATACAGCGTCACCAGCAGGACCGTCGAGAGCGTCGCACCCTCCATCGCCACCCACATCAGACCCATGTTGTTGGTCGTCAGCGCCAGCAGCATGGTGAACATGAACAGCTGATACATGCTGTGATAGAGCCGCAGCCGTCCGGGACTGAGTCGGCCGTGATCGAGTTCGACGCGCATGTACGGACGGGAAAAGAGCGCGGTGGTCATGCCGACGAATGCCGTCAGCGCAACCAGGAAGACGTTGAACGGGTCGATGAAGAACTGCTCGTCGCCCAACAGTACCGTGCCGTGCCGAATCACCCGCGCGGTGAGCGCGCAGGCGGCAAGGAACGTCCCGACGCTGAACAGCGCATTGACCTCCGGCGCCCGCCGGCGCGCCCCGATCACCCCGAGCACGGCGGCGCCCGCCACCGGCAGCAGCAACAGCAGCAGCAGTGCCATGTTATTCGTGCTCCCTGAGCGATTCGAGGTGATGCAGGTCGAGGCTCTCGAAGCGCTCGCGAATCTGGAAGAAGAACACCCCGAGCACGAGCACCGCCACCAGCACATCGAGCGCGACGCCGAGCTCGACGACCATCGGCATGCCGTAGCTGGCGCTCATGGCGCCGAAGAACACACCGTTTTCCATCGAGAGAAAGCCGATCACCTGCGACATGGCCTTGCGCCGGGTGATCATCATCAGGAACGCCAGCAGCACGACGCTCACGGCGATGCCGACCGCGCTGCGCGTGGCGGTGCTCGCCAGGCGCGTGATCGGCTGCGCCAGGGCGAACGCGAACACCACGATCACGAGGCCCGCCAGCATGGTGCCGGAGACGTTCAGCAGCGGCTCGGTGTCCCAGTAGACCTCCAGCCGCCGGATCAACCGGTGCAGCAGCCAGGGCAGGAAAGCGACCTTCAGCGCCAGGGTGAGCGCGGCGGACAGATACAGGTGGTCCTCGCCGGTGCGCCAGGCCAGCAGCAATGTCGCGGCGGCGAGCACCGCGCCCTGCACGGCATAGAGATTCACGAGCGTGACGATGCGCCGTTGCGAGAGCATCGCGAACGACAGCAGCAGCAGCAGCGCCGCGCAGGTATCGAGCAGCTGTTGATCCAGGGGCAGATGTGTCATCGCAGTCACGCTCCGAGCAGCACGTGCACCAGCAGGCCGAGGACCGCGAACAGGAACGCGGTGGAGAGAAACTCCGGGATGCGCATCACACGCATCTTCGCCGAGACCGTCTCGATCACGGCAATGCCGGCGCCGGCGGCGGCGAGCTTCAGCGCCAGCGCCGGGACGGCCACGAGCAGCCCCACCGGGCCAATGCGCCCGACCTCGACGCCCCAGGGCAGGAACAGCGCGAAACCGATGCACACGTAGTTGAACAGCTTCAGCTGCGCGGCCCATTCCATCAGCGCGAGGTGGCGGGCCGAGTACTCCAGGAGCATCGCCTCGTGAATCATGGTGAGCTCCAGATGCGTGGCGGGATTGTCGACCGGAATGCGCGCGTTCTCGGCGAGCAACACCAGAACGAAGGCCACCGCACTGAAGGCGAGCGAGGGAGAAAGCCCGAGATGTCCGGCGGCCAGGGTCTCGGTGATGGCCGGCAGCGCAGTACTCGAGGAGGTGAGCGAGGCGACCAGGATCACCATCAGGAGCGCCGGCTCGGCGAGGAAGCCGACCATCATTTCGCGCCGCGCGCCCAGCGTCCCGAACGC
This sequence comes from Pseudomonadota bacterium, assembly GCA_021820785.1. Next base: position 1,536 of record JAKADE010000277.1, on the reverse strand, counting down.
AGTGCCGATATCCATCGCCGCGAGCGCCATGAACATGCGCGCCGCGGCGAACAGTCCGACGAGGGCGATTGCATCGGCGGACACCACCAGCGGCAGCCGCGTGGCCATCGATGGAATGATGCCGGCGGCGAGCACCATGGCGCCGAAGACGATGTAGGGCGCAAGCCGAAACAGCGGCGAGGCGTTCTCGGCGATGAGCGCCTCCTTGTGGAACAGCTTGCGCAAATTGCGGTAGGGCAGCCAGAGACTCGGCGCGCGGCGGTTCTGCAGCCACGCGCGGCATTGGTTCAGCCAGCCAAGCAGCGCCGGGGCCGCCGCGAGCGCCACCACCACCTCGAGGCCCTGGGTGAACCACTCGACGGCGCTCATGACAGCAACGCCACGGCAAGCAGGACCAGCAGCGTCATGAAGCTGTACAGCAGGTACACCGAGATCCGTCCCTGCTGCACGCGTGCGACGGTATTGGCCAACCAGTCGGTCGCCGTACACAGCGGCTCGTAGGCAATGGTCCAGATCCGCTCGCGGATACTGATGCGGTAGCGCGGCGCGCTGTCCTGCGGTGCCGGCAGTTCGCGCTGCATCTCGAAAAACGGCTGGAACAGATGTCGGATCGGCTGCCCGAAGCCTTCCGCCGTATCCTGCATGCGCGGGGTAAGCGCACCGGATCCGCAATCCCAGGCGCTCACGCGCCGCACGCGCTGACGGTAAAGGAGCCGCACCGCGAACATCGTCAGCAGCACGACCGCCGCCGTCGCCGTCAGCAGCACCGCAGGTCCGTAGGAGACCGGCCGGCCGGGCACGGGCGCGAGCAGCCAGCTGTGCGCCGAGGCCTGCGGGACCACCGCCCCGAGCAACTGCGCGCTCACCCGGCCGAGCGCGCCGATCACCTGCACCGGCAGCAGACCTAGCGCCACGCAGCCGAGCGCGAGCCAGGCGAGCCCGATCCGCTCAAGCCAGCCGCAGTCGTGAGCCTGCTCGAGCGACGCCTCGCGCGGCCGGCCGAGGAAGATGACTCCGTAGAACTTGACCATGACGTAGCCGGCGAGTGCCGCGCCGAGCGCGACCAGCGCCATGCCCATCGGGATCAGCAGGTTCACGAACGTGTGCGGAACCTGATCCCCGAACAGAAACGACTGCAGCAGCAGCCACTCGGAAACGAACCCGTTCAGCGGCGGCAGGCCCGCGATCGCGAGCGTCCCGATGAGCGTCAGCCACGCCACCCAGGGCATGCGATGGATGAGACCGCCGAGGCGACCGAGGTTGCGCTCGCCCGTGGCGTGCAGCACTGCGCCGGTGCCGAGAAACAGCAGACTCTTCATCATCGAGTGGTTCAGGCAGTGATACAGCGTGGCGAGCAGCGCGAGCGCCGCCACCGCCGGCATGCCCGAGCCGGCGAACACGATGGTCAGGCCGATGCCGGTGAAGATGACGCCGATGTTCTCCACCGAGGAATAGGCCAGCAGCCGCTTCATGTCGGTCTGCACCGCCGCGAACAGCGCGCCGTAGAGAATCGTGAACAGCCCGAGCGCGAGCGGC
>JAKADE010000004.1 GCA_021820785.1 Pseudomonadota bacterium | reverse complement strand
GCATCGTGCGGGCCATGACCTCATCGGCGCGCGAGGTCAGCGCCCCGTAGTGCACCCGCAAGGTATCGAACACGAACGGGATCTCGGTCGCATGCCAGGCCCCCCACCATTTGCCGCGCTTCGAGGTCGGCACGTAGGAATAGCGATACTCGTACACCGGCTGGCCGCGCGCCGAGAGGATGCGTGCGATCGCACGCGCCGGTTCGATCATCCATACATCGCCCCCGACTTCCGCCGAGACCTGCTGCAAAGACAGCCGACCCGTCGGATCGAACAGCGCACGCGCCCGGGCGGCGTACGGGCCGAACTTCGCAAACAGTGCGGTCAGGGACTTCGCCTGCATCGAGCCGAGATCCGCGCTGTTGGTGCCGATCATCACCGGAATACGCGCCCCCATGCCCTTGGCGTACTGGCGCACCGGCGCCCCGAAGTACAGCCGGTCATCAACGATCGGCCCGCCCACGTAGCCGACCACGTGATTGAGGGTGCGCATGTTCAAGCCCTCCAGCACCTCCTTCGCGGGCAGCGCGCGCAGCGCAGCAAGCGCCCTTTTCCCCTGTCCGTGAACCCCAAGCTGGTGGGCCAGCAGCACGCCGGCAGCTTCCGCCGACTGCGCCCCGCCACGCAGCGGCCGATCCGGTCCCAGCCAGCCGGCGCCCCCGCCGGACTCGATGATGGCCTTCTGGAACAGCCCCCTGGCGAGCGGCGTGATCAGCAGCGCGTTCACCGATGCACCACCGGCAGACTCTCCGAACAACGTCACGTTGTGCGGATTTCCCCCGAATGCCGCGATGTTGTGCTGCACCCAGCGCAGCGCGGCAATCTGGTCCATGAACGTGAAATCGCCGACCGGCTGGTGCTCGTGCAGCAACGCCGGGAAGCTGAAGAAGCCAAAATTGCCGAGCCGGTAGTTGAAGCTGACCAACACCACGCCGCGGCGCGCAAACGAACTGCCGTCGTAGATGGCCGGCGAGGTCCCGCCGTCGACGTACCACCCGCCGTAAATCCACACCATGACCGGCAAAGGCTTGCCCGAAGAATGCGCCGGCCGCCACACATTGACGTACAGGCAATTCTCACTTGGCCGGGTGCGCAGTGGGGCCTGATCCCCGGGTGTCGGACGCTGCATACAGTCGGGTCCGAAATGGCGTGCCGAGCGCACTCCGCGCCAGGACCGCGGCGGCTGTGGCGCTGTCCACCGCAGCACGCCCTGAGGCGGCGCAGCATACGGAATACCCTTGAATGCAAGAACTCCGTGCTCGAGGGCCCCGCGGACTCGGCCGTACTCAGTGCGCACCGTGAGCGGCGCGTTGGCCGCGTGCGCCACGCAGCACAGCAGTGCGAGCGCCGCAGCGACCGTCAAGCCCGCCGCCCGCAACGCCGCCCCGATGGGAATGGCTCCGTTTGCGCTTGACATACATCCGTCCTCCAGCTGTTGATTGCCTACGCCGTGTCGAAGCCGCGGCCGGCAAAGAATTCCCGCATGACCTGCATCCCACGGCTCAGATCGAGTCCCTTGGCCCCCACCCACTCGTCGTTGAAATAGGTCGAGGCGTAGCGCTCGCCCTGATCGCACAGAATCGACACCACCGAACCGCTCTGTCCCTGTGCAACCATCTCGCTGATCAACTGCGCACAGGCCCACAGGTTGGTGCCGGTCGAGCCGCCGCATGAGCGTCCTAGACGTTCACTCAGTACGCGCGCCGCGGCGATGCTCTCGGCGTCGCGGACCACGAGCATCCGGTCGACCACTTCGGGGATGAACGAGGGCTCGACCCGCGGGCGGCCGATCCCCTCGATGCAGCTCTCACAGCGCTCGAGCGTCCTCACGGTCCGATCGGCGAAGTAGCGGTGGAAGACCGAGCCTTCCGGGTCAGCGACGCAGATCTCGGTGGCGAAGTGGTTGTAGCGCACGAACCGCCCGAGCGTGGCGGAGGTGCCGCCGGTCCCGGCGCCGCACACGATCCAGCGCGGTACCGGATGCCGTTCACGGCCAAGCTGGTTGAAGATGGACTCGGCGATATTGTTGTTGCCGCGCCAGTCCGTGGCCCGTTCGGCGTACTTGAACTGGTCCATGTAATGGCCGCGCACGTCTCGCGCCAATTGTTCGGCCTGTGCGTAGACCTGGTTCGGGTCGTCCACGAAGTGGCATTCCCCGCCCTGGAATTCGATCGCGGCGATCTTCTCCGCCGCGGTACTGCGCGGCACCACCGCAATGAAGCGCAGCCTCAGCATGCGGGCGAAGTACGCCTCGGAGACTGCCGTGGAACCGCTCGACGCCTCGACCACCGGGGTATCGGGGCCGATCCACCCGTTGCAGAGGCCGTATAAGAAGAGTGAGCGCGCCAGGCGGTGCTTGAGGCTGCCGGTCGGATGACTCGATTCATCCTTCAGATACAGCTCGACCCCCGGATAGTGCGGCAGCTCGATCGGGATCAGGTGGGTATCGGCGGATCGGTTGAAGTCCGCTTCGATGCGCCGGACGGCTTGATCCGTCCAGGCGCGGCGGTCGCGCTCGGAATTGGGCATGTCCGGAAACTTAGCAGAATCGGCCGCGCCCGTCAGTCAGGCGGCCGGGCCGGCGCCGGCAGGATTTGATGCCCGTCAAACCCGCCCGTCCGGCGCGGCCTTATTCTCGGGCTGCGGCCGCCATGGCTCGGGTAGGTCCGAACCGTGCGCCGCATCCCCGCCCCCGAACCGGTCCTGCCCACTATGCGACTGCTGTTGATCAATCCGAAATCGCCCGAGAGCTTCTGGAACTTCCGCTGGGCGGTCGATGAGGTGCTGAGCGGGAAACGCGCGATCAATCCACCGCTCGGCCTCGCCACGCTCGCCGCGCTGACCCCACCACATTGGCAGGTCAGCATCGTCGACGAGAACGTGGAGACTCTGCCGCTCGCGCCCGAGGCGGACATCATCGGGATCGGGGGCATGGGCGTGCAGTTCCCGCGGCAGCGCGAGCTCATCGAATACTACCGCCGCCAGGGGTACTTCGTGGTCGCCGGCGGCAGCTTCGCCTCGCTCTGCCCGGAGCGCTACGAGGGGCTCGCCGATGCGGTGATCAGCGGGGAAGCCGAACAGATCTGGCCGCGCTTCTGCGCCGACTACGAGGCCGGTGCGGCCCGTCCGCTGTACCGCGAGGAAGGCGTCGTCAAACTCGAGGACTCCCCGACCCCGCGCTTCGACCTGCTGCGCCTTGAGCGGTACACCACGGCCACGATGCAGTTCTCGCGCGGCTGCCCCTACCTGTGCGAGTTCTGCGACATCATCGTCATGTTCGGGCGCAAGCCGAGGCAGAAGAGCGTCGAGCAGATCGGTCGCGAGCTCGATGCACTGCGCGCGCTGGGCGTGCACAAGATCTTCTTCGTCGACGACAACCTGATCGGCAACCGGGCCGTGGCCAAGCGGCTGCTGCACTTCCTGATCGAATACCAGCGCTGCCACGACTACACCTTCAGCTTCGGCACCGAGACATCGCTGAACCTGGCCGAGGACCGGGACCTGATGCAGCTGATGCAGGCGGCGGGATTCCGCTGGACGTTCATCGGCATCGAGTCTCCGGACGAGGCGAGCCTGCGTGAGATGCGCAAGGTGCAGAACATGCGCACCGACGTGCTCGCGGCCGTGCACCGAATCCATCAGCACGGCATTGAAGTCATGGCCGGCTTCATCGTCGGATTCGACAATGACACGCCGGCGACCTTCGAGCGCCAGTACCAGTTCATTGTCCGCTCCGGCATCCAGACCGCGATGATCGGTCTGTTGCACGCCATGCCGCGCACCCCGCTGTACGAGCGCCTGCGCAACGCCGGTCGCCTGCGCGAGACCGACAGCGGCGGGGACAACACCAAGCTCGACACCAACGTCGTCCCGCTGAACATGACCGGCGCAGAACTCATCGACGGCTACCGCGAGCTGCACCGGCGTCTGCTCGCGGACGGCACCATCGCGCGGCGGATCCGCAACAAATGCCGCACATTCGGTCGCAGCGGAGGCGGCGTGGAATACTCTGCCGCGGCCGGGCTCGCCATCCTGCTGCGGCTCGTGCGCCATGGAATCCTTCCCGGTGGGCCGAAGCGCATCTGGCACTTTCTGCGCACCATCCCGTGGCGGCGGCCCTGGCAGTTTCCGCTCGTCGTGGGCGACTGGATCGCCGGGCTGTCCATGCAGGACTACGCCCGCAGGCACTTCGCGGCCGCGACGTCGAGCAACTCACCGGCGGCCGTTGCACGGCTGACGCGGCTCGCCCGACTCCTGCACCGCTCACAGGCAGGACAGATGACCGTACCTTCTGCCGCAGGAGACGAATCCGCGCTGGTGCTCGATCTGTGCCTGGAGGAAATGCCGCGCCGGATGCTGCGCCGGATCGGCGCGGAACTGGCCGCCGTGATGCGCGATACGCCAGCTCGCCTGACATTGCGCATCGAACACCTAGGCAGCACTGAACTGGCGAGGGTGCGCCGTCTGCTGCGCCGCGCGCAGCGTTTCGCCGACCGGATCTGCATCGAGGCAGGCACGCTCAATGCGCCACAGTTGCCGCACCTCTGGCCGTTCCAGCTGCGCCTCGACTGTGAGGCGGCCCGCTCCTGACCGGCGCTAGGCGCAGGGCGTTGCGCCCGCGAGCGCGGCGAGCGCCTCGGGGCGCAGCACACTGATGTCGCGGGCACGCACTCGCAGCCAGCCCTCGCGCTTGAAGGTTCCGAAGGCGCGGCTGACGGTCTCGAGCGTGAGCCCAAGATGCCGCGCGATATCGGCGCGGCTCATGCTCAAGCGGAAATCATGCGGCGGAAAGCCGCGCCGCCCCAGCCGGGCGGACAGATCGGCGAGGAACCGCGCGACGCGGCCGCGGGCGTCGGTCTCGGCCAGCTCGCCGCGCAATCGCAGCGCCTCGTCGAGCGCCTGACCGAGCAGGCGCAACATCTCGTGCCGCAGCCCGGGCAATCGCTCGAGCAGCTGCTCGAGCTTGCCCATCGGCACGCGGCAATAGCTCAGCGGCTCCAGCGCGCTCACCTCACACCCGTACCGTCCCGTCGCAAAGCCTTCCAGACCGACCGCTTCGCCGGGCAGTACAAACCCGTGGACCTGCTCGGTACCCTCCAGGCTCAGGGTGAAACGCTTGGCCGAACCGCTGCGCACGACGAACAGCGCATCCATCGACGCCCCGGCGCGCACCAGGGCTCCCCCGGGGGCGAGCTGGCGGCCGCGCTCGATCGCCGACTCGAGCGCACGAGCCTCCTGCGCCGGCAAATGCCCCGGCAGGCAGAGCGGCTTCAGCGCGCAGTTGCGGCACGACACGCAGGCGTGCGCCCCAACCTCGACTCCTTCGCTGCGAATGTTCACGGCGCGACAGTCTAACGCCCGGCGGCGCAACGGCGGCTGCGGAATGTCAGTTTTTGATCCGGATCAAATTACCGCTGCCGGCGGCCGCTAGGATGCCGCCATGAGGTCGCTGCTACCGCCCCGTCCGCCTGCCTTCGCACGATTCGATCCGGTCGGGGAACTGTTCGTGCGCCTGTTCAATCATTGGATGCGTGGCCAGGACCTCGGTGCGGCGCTCGCCCCACTCGAGGACAAGCGGGTTCGGATCCGGCTCACGGATGCGCCGCTGCAGCTGAATCTGTGCATCAGGTCCGGCCGGCTGACAGTCGCATCGGCGCACGAGGCGGCGCACGTGACCATTCGCGGCCGGCTGGCGGATTTCGTCCGGCTGGCGAGCCGCGCCGAGGACCCCGATACGCTCTTTTTTCAGCGCCGCTTGAGTCTCGAGGGAGAGACCGAGACCGGCCTCGCGATCAAGAACGCCCTCGATGCGCTCGACTGGGACTGGCGACGTCACTGTGAGGCGATTTTGCCGCCAGGTGCCGCGCAGGTACTGCGCGCGCTGAGCGCTCGACTCCCGCGACCGCCGCTCAGTCCGTTGCGGCGCAACCGCGCACCGCGTTGACCGGTCAGCGGGTCGCTTCGAGCATCGGCCCGCTGCAGTAGCCCCCGGGCAGCGCGCTCGCCGGGCACTGTACGGTCTCGTCGCCGCGTACCGCCTGTGCAAACGCGTCGATCACCTCGGTGAACGGCACCGCCAGATCCGAGTGCGGGGACAGTCGCAGCATTTGCACGCCGGCGGCCTTCAGTTCACCGATACAGCCGAGCAGATTGCGGACCTGTGCAGACTGCGTCTGCACCCCGTTCAGAGCGAACAGCGGCTCGTGTTCGCGCGTATAAACGGTCAGTCCATCGCGCTCCTCGGCGCAGACGAAATTGCAGTCGTCCTTGTTGTGCCGACGCACACGAGCGCTGAAGCAGCGCGCGGAAAATGCAAGCGGCATCCGGCCGTATGCGAACACCTCGCACTCCATGTCCTGCGGACGTTCGATGAGCAGTTCGGCAATCGCCGCGGTATCGAGCTCCAGCGGCGCCACCCAGCGCCGTGCACCAAGTGCACCGAGCAGTCGCAGGGTCGGTCCGTTATAGACGTTCAGGTGCGGCCCGGCGATAAACGGCCGCCCGCCGGCGAGCTGCACTGCGGCCATATCGTTGGCTTCGATCGTCACACTGCCGGCCGCGAGACGGGCGAGCGCCGCCAGCTCGGATTCCGCCTCGATCAGCGCGAGGGTGGAGAAGATCACTTCCTTGCCCGCAGCAGCGAGATCCCGCCCGATCGCCTCCCAGTCCTCCTGTTTCAGCGCCCGGCGCTTGGAACACACTACTTCCCCGAGATAGACACTGTCGACCGGCGCAGTCGCCAACATCCGGTAGAAGGCGAACACCTGCTCGCGCTCCCAGAAATACAACAGAGGGCCCACTGACAGCTTCATCGGGTGAATTCCTTCATTGCCAGGGCCTGCTATAGGCCCCCAGTGTCTGCGCGTGGCCCTCGGTGAGCCGCGCAAGCGCAGCAGCCGGCACGGCCGGGGGCCGGTAGCCCGCAGGATCGCGCCGGCAGGCATCGAGCGCGGCTCGCAGTGCGCGCGTCACCTGCGCTACATACGCCGGACTTCGCTGCCGGCCCTCGACCTTGATGGCGCGCACGCCCGCATCGAGCAGCTGAGGCAGAATCTCCAGCACATTTAGGCTGGTCGGCTCCTCGAGGGCATGCATCACCGAACCGAGCGCTTCGAAGCGGCCCTTGCACAGGGTGGGATAACCGGCCGCTTCGTGCGCTGCGAACTCGTCGATCAGTACACCATTCAGTCGCGCTTGGCGGCCACTCGGCTGCTCCTGCCACCGCACCGCGTGCGCCGGCGAGCACACCCCGTGGGTATTGGGAGACTCCCCAGTGACGTGCGCCGAGAGCGCGCAGCGCCCCTCCACCATGATGCACAGACTGCCGAAGCCGAACACTTCGATTTCGATGCCGCAGCGCTCGATTACCCGCTGCACCTGTGCCACGGATAGCACGCGCGGCAGTACCGCGCGGCGGATGCCGAAGCGTTCGCGGTAGAATTGCAGCGCGCGCCAGTTGGTCGCCGAACCCTGTACCGACAGATGACGACCCAGGGCCGGATGCCGCTCGGCGGCATACTGCAGCAGACCGGCGTCGGCCAGGATCAGCGCGTCCGCACCGGCATCGGCAGCGGCATCGACGGCAGCCGTTGCCGCCGCCCAGCGGGTCGGCCGCGGATATACGTTGAGGGCAACGAAGACCCGCGCGCCGCGACGATGTGCGTATTCGATTCCTCTGGCGGCCTCCGCCGGCGAGAAATTCAGCCCCGGGAAATTGCGCGCGTTGAGCCCATCGCGAAAGCCGAGATAGACGGCGTCGGCGCCATTGTCGATCGCGGCATGGAGAGCCGGCAGACTGCCCGCCGGGCACACCAGCTCGATTCCGGGGCGCTCAGTTACCACCGATGCACTCCTGCCAGAGCTGATCCACCCGCCGCTCGACGGCGGCATCGAGCCGGATCGGACGCCCCCACTGGCGCGTCGTCTCCCCGGGCCACTTGTTGGTTGCGTCGAGGCCGAGCTTCGAGCCGAGCCCGCTTTCCGGGCTGGCAAAATCGAGATAATCGATCGGTGTGTTCTCGATGAGCATCGAATCCCGGGCCGGGTCGACGCGTGTCGCGACCGCCCAGATCACTTCCTGCCAGTTGCGTACGTTGATGTCCTCATCGGTGATGATCACGAACTTCGTGTAGGTGAACTGGCGCAGATACGACCAGACCGCCATCATGATCCGGCGCGCATGGCCGGCGTACTGCTTGCGGATGCTGACGACAGCAACGCGGTAGGAACAGGCTTCCGGGGGCAGGTAGAAGTCGACGATCTCCGGGAACACCCGGCGCAGGATAGGGACGAACACCTCGTTGAGCGCCACTGCCATCACCGAGGGCTCGTCATGCGGCGAGCGGCCCATGTAACTGCCCTGGTAGATCGCTCCCTCGCGCAGGTGCATCCGCTCGAGCGTGAGCACCGGGAAGCTCGCCTGCGAGTTGTAGTACCCGGTGTGATCCCCGAACGGCCCTTCGAGCGCCGTGTCGCCCGGATGGATGAAGCCCTCGAGGACGATTTCGGCGCCCGCCGGCGCGTCGAGTCCGGTCAGATCGCAGCGCACGAGGTTGCTGCGCTCCCCGCGCAGCAGTCCGGCGAACTCGTATTCCGAGAGGGTGTCGGGGATGGGAGCGGCTGCGGCGAGCAGCGTCGCCGGATCAGTGCCGATCGCGATGAGCACGGGAAACGGCTCCCCGGGACGATCGGTCTGCCAGTCGGCGTAATCGCCAGCGCCTCCGCGATGGGCCAGCCAGCGCATGATGAGTCGGTCGCGGCCGATCACCTGCTGGCGATAGATCGCAACGTTCTGGCGCGCCTTGCGCGGTCCGCGGGTCACCACCAGACCGAGGGTGATCAGGCGGGCTGCGTCCTGCGGCCAGCAGCGCTGGATCGGCAGCAACCCCAGGTCGATCTGCCCGCCGCCGAGGGTATGCTCCTGGAACGGCGCGCGCGGCTGGCGGCGCGGCGCAACGTGCGCCAGCTGTGCAAATTGGGGCCAGCTTGAAAGTGCCTCGCGCACGCTGCCCGGCCAGTGCGGCTCCTTCAGCGCGGCAAGCATTTCCCCCAGCGCGCGCAGGGAGCCGGCCCGCTCCGGTCCGAGCGCCGCCTCGATGCGCCGGGCATGACCGAACAGATTGCCCAGCAGCGCATGGTGCGCGCCGACCGGCTTCTCGAACAGCAGCGCCGGGCCCTGACGCTGCAAGGCGCGCAGGCACAGCGACGTGCTTTCGAGTTCCGGATCGACCGGCACGGATACGCGGCGCAGATCGCCGCGCTCTTGCAGGTGCGCGAGGAATGCGCGCAAATCGTGATAAGCCATCCGCGCGCACGTTAAACCGCCATGCGCCGCCCGGCTTGATGCGGATCAATTTCTGCGCGGCGGCGGAGAGCTTCGCCGCCGCGCATGGTGCCTATTCCGCGACCGGCCCGGCGAGCGCGCGCTCGCGTTCATGATCGGCCGCCAGCAGCAGATACACCGCCGGCACGATGAACAGCGTGAACAGCGTGCCAATCGACAGACCCGTGGCGATCACCACGCCCATCGCACGCCGCCCGGCGGCGCCGGCCCCCGTTGCGAACACCATCGGCAGCACGCCCACGACCATTGCCGCCGTGGTCATCAGGATCGGTCGCAACCGCACCTCAGCGGCCTCTTCGATCGCCTGCAGCTTCTTGTGCCCGGCACGCTGCAGGTCGTTGGCGAACTGCACCATCAGAATCCCGTGCTTGCTGATCAGGCCGAGGAGCGTCACGAGTCCGACCTGTGTGTAGATATTGAGCGTCGTCACCCCGATGTTGATGAACAGCAGCGCGCCGAACAGCGCCGCTGGCACGGACACCAGGATGACCACCGGGTCGCGGAAGCTCTCGAACAGCGCCGCCAGCGCCAGGAACACGATGATCAACGCAAAGCCGAAGGTGATCAGGAAGCTGTTCGTGCCGCTCATGAACTGGCGGGACTCACCGGCGTAGTCCGCCGTGAAGCCGCTCGGCGCCACGGACTGCAGCGCTTTGCGCAGAAATGCCAGCGCCTCGCCTTGCGAAACGGCCGGCGCTCCGGCGATGGTCGCGGAATTAAGTCGCTGGAAGTGATTGATCGACTCCGGCACGACCTCTCGCTTCAGGCGTGCCACCGTGCCGAGCTGCACGATTGCACCGCTCGGCGTGCGCAGGTGATAGTTGAGCACCTGGCTCGGGTTCAGCCGGAACCGCTGCAGCACCTGCGGAATGACCTGATAGGAGCGGCCGGAAAGCTCGAAGTAATTGACGTAACCGCCGCCGAGCGCGGCGCCGAGCGTCGCGGCGACGGCCTGCTGCGTGAGTCCGAGATCGGCCACCTTGTACGGATTGACGACGATCTTATCCTGCGGCTGATCGATCTTCAGATCCGAATCGACGAAGAAGAACAGTCCGCTGGCACGCGCCTTGTCGAGCACCTTCTGCGCCACGTCATACAGGTTGCTGATCGGCTGGGCCGTGGTGATCACGAACTGCACCGGCAGACCCTGCGCACCGGGCAGCGAGGGGAACTGGAACGCCGCGACCTGCGCCCCGGCGATGTGATTCCAGCGCTGCTGCAGCACCTGCTGAATCTGCGTGGCGTTACGGGTGCGCTGATCCCAGGGTTTGAGCAGAATGCCGCCGAAGCCCTGATTGACCGCCGGTGAACCGATCAGCTGAAACGCCTGACGGTATTCCGGCAGCGTCCGGGCGGCCCTGAAAATCTGCTGCGTGTAGGTCTGCATCTGCTGCAGGGTCGCATCCGGCGGCCCGATCAGCTGATACAGCACCACGCCCTGGTCTTCCTGCGGGGCCAGCTGCGATTTGGAGGTATTGAACAGATAGAACACCCCGCCAAGCAGCACGACGCCGAGCACGATGAGCACCGGCCAGGTCCGCAGCCAGTTCGACAGTACGCGCCGGTAGCTACCGCGTAGCCGATTGAAGCCGCGATCGAGCATGTGCGTGAAGCGGTTGTCCTCCTGATTGCTGTGGAAGATCCGCGAACACATCATCGGCGAGAGGGTGAGCGCGATGATGGCCGAGCAGATCACGGCGCCGACCAGCGTGAAGGCGAACTGGGTGAACAGCGCGCCGGTGAGACCGGTCTGGAAGGCGATCGGCGCATAGGCGGCCACCAGCACGACCGTCATCGCGATGATCGGGCCATTGAGCTCGTGCGCGCCGAGAATGGCCGCATCGAGCGGTGATTTCCCTTCTTTCATGTGGCGGTCGATGTTCTCCACCACGATGATGGCATCGTCGACCACGAGCCCGATCGCCAGCACCAGCGCCAGGAGCGTCAGCAGGTTGATCGAATAGCCGAGCGCCAGCATGAAAATGAATGCACCGACGATCGACAGCGGCATCGCCAGCGCCGGAACTGCGGAGGCCCGCGGGCTGCCGAGGAACAGAAAGATCACCACCGTGACGATCAGCAGCGTCTCGATGAGCGTGCGCACGACGTCGACGATCGAGGCGTAAATGAATGTGGTGCCATCGAACACCACCTTCTGCGTGATCCCATTCGGCAGCTGCCGGGCGATCACCGGCAGGGCCTCCTTGACCCGCTTCGCCACGGTCAGCACGCTGGCGCTCGGTGCGGACTTGATGCCGATGAATACGCCCGGTCGGCCACTGAAGCGCACGGCCGAGTTGTAATTCTGTGCCCCCAGCACCACCGTGGCCACGTCCTTCAGCCGCACGAGCGCGCCGTTCTGGTCGCGGATCACCAGGTTGCGGAATCCGCGCAGGGTCTGCGGATTGGTCGAGGCGGTGAGCTTGATGCTCACCATCTGGCCCTTGGTCTCACCTGCAGCGGACAGGTAATTGTTCGACGCCAAGGCCTGGTAGACGTCTGCGGCGGTGACGCCGTGTGCCGCCATGCGATTGGGATCGAGCCACGCGCGCAGCGCGAAGGTGCGTCCGCCCAGCACTTCTGCGTTCTGCACGCCGGGAATGGCATTGAGTTGAGGCTGTACGACGCGCAGCAGGAAGTCAGTCAGCGCATTGGTCGGGACGACATTGCTGAAGTAGCCGATGTACATCGTGTCGGTGGTCTGGTTCTTCGCCAGCTGGATGACCGGCAGCTGCGATTGCGGCGGCAACTGATTGCGCACCGCATTGACCTGCGCGCTGATCTCGGTGAGGGCGCGGTTGGCACTGTAATTGAGCCGCAACGTCGCGGTAATCACGGAGCTGCCCGTGCTCGACGAGGAAGCCATGTAGTCGATGCCCTGCGCCTGGGCGATCGCGGCCTCGAGCGGCTGGGTAATGAATCCGGCCACGGTCTGGGCATCCGCGCCGTAGTAGTCGGTGGTGACCGTGATGACCGCGCTCTGGGTCTTGGGGTACTGCGTCACCGGCAGCGAAAAGATCGCGCGGATGCCGAGCACCAGCATCAGCAGACTGACGACCGCCGACAGGACCGGCCGGCGGATGAATATTTCGGTGAACTTCACGCCGGACGCCTCAATGTTCCTGCGGCGAGGGGTTCGGATTGCTCAGCGGCTGCACGCTGTTGTTGATGATGACGGGTGAACCGTTCTTCAGCTTCAGCTGGCCGCTGGTCACGATCTGGTCTCCGGCCTTGATTCCCTTCAGCACGGCGATCTGATCACCGCGAGTCGGGCCCAGGGTCACGAACACCTGCTCGACGGTGTCGTTCGCCTTCGGTCCGGCTCCCTTGTGCACCACGAACACCGTATCGCCGTACGGGTTGTACGTGATCGCCGTCTGCGGCAGCGTCAAGTAGCGCTGCTGGGCGCCGGACTGCACGTCGGTGTCCACGAACATTCCCGGCCGCAGCAGCAAGCCGGGATTCGCAATGGTCGCTTCAGCTTCGAAGTTTCGCGTCGATGGATCGACCAGCGAATCAATCGAGGTCACCCGCCCGGTGAAGCTCTTGCCGGGAAATGCGTCGGTCGTCACGTGCGTCACGTCGCCGACGTGCACGCGCGACAGATCGCTCTGCGGCAAGTTGAAGTCCACGTAGATCGGGTCGAGCGACTCCAGGCTCACAATGGCGGTCCCGGGCTGCAGGTACTGGCCCGGATTGACGGTCGTGATCCCGAGTCGGCCGGAGAAGGGTGCGCGCACCGTCTTCTCCGCAACGAGCGCCGCTTGCGAGGTCGCCTGCGCTTCAGCGCTCTTCCAGTTGGCGGTCGCCGCATCGAGCGTCGCTTTGCCGATGGCCTGCGCCTTGTACTGCAGGACATCACGCTGGTAGGTCAGGGCCGCGTAGTGCGCCGCGGCCTGCAGCGAATGAAGTTGCGCGATGTCCGGCGCGGCATTGAGTTGTACGAGCACCTGTCCGGCGCGCACCGACTCTCCGGAGCGAAAGTCGATGTTCTGGACCATGCCGGCGAGCTGGGTGGTGACCTCAACGCCATGCACGGCGCGCAGGCTGCCGACGGCGCTCACGTGCGGCTGCCAGAGTGAATACTCCACCGTCGCCGTGCTCACCGTCTGGGGCTGGCTGGCGTTCTTCACCATGAACTGGTGAATGAAGTGCGCCTTGATCGCGTTCCACGCGGTCACCCCACCCAGCACGACGGCCATTGCGACGAGCACGATCAACAGTCGCCGCCACATCACGCGCTTCTCCACGACTCCCAGTCTCCTATGTGCTCGCGGGGGGCACGCGCAAAGGGTCCGGATGTCCCGAGCCGGACGTCCGGACCGCAGCATGCGCATCCGCAATGGGTAGAGCCTACTATTTTAACCGTTTCCCTGTCCCATTCGGCACGGCTTGACGTGCCGATCCGGACGCTGGTCGCGCCATGCAGGAGGCCGTCGACCCGGCGCGCTTCCAGGCGCACCGGGCGAGGCGCTGCGGACGCCTCAGAGTCGCAATTCAGCGACAGGCGCCTGCCGGCGCCGCTCGATTTCGGCCGAAAAGGACCGTTTCAGCAGCGCGGTGGCCTGCAAGCGGCCCTGCAGTGCGAAGCGTGAAAACACGAACCGTCCGTTCTGCAGCGGTACCGCGAATCCCACCCGGTGGGCATTTGCGATGCTCGCCTGGAGCTTCTTGCCGTTCATCAGCGCCATGCCGTAGGTGTGCGCCCCGATCGCACCGACGCAGAAGATGGCGATGGGATTGGCGCCGGCGGCGGAATTGGCGAGCACGGGATAAACGTCGCCGAAGCTGCAGGGAGTGTGCACCGCGAGCAGCCAGCGGCACGAGGCCGACTTGTAGTCGCAGAATTCCCCGAACAGCTCACCGCGATGATTGACGGTCGCCGCATACGCGTAATGGCCCCCGGTGGTGGTCGCCACGCGCCATTGCCCGAAGGTGAGTCCGGCGGCTGCGGCCGGTCCAGCCACCACCACCGCAAGCGCCAGCGCCAGCAGCATCCCCTGTATTCTTCTCATTCTGGTCTCCATCATCGGCCGCTCAGACCTGGCGCCTCAGGCCCGCAAGATTGTCGAGCCCACGTATGGCGCCGCTGTCGCGTGCGAGCTTCGAATTTTGTGACTCTACTCCTTGATTTTGCCGACGCCAATGCCGTAGGCGACATATTTCAGACGATGATCAGTCGCGCCCGCTCGCCAGATACTCCTCTACCGAAACGCGCGCGCGTACCCGTCCGGCCTCCAGTATCACCACCTCGTCGACCAGCTGCGCCAGACCGCTCAAGCGGTGTGTGATGAGCAGCACCGAGCGCTCCCGCGCGGCACTCGCCAGCGCCGCGTACAGCCCGCGCGCCGTATGGGCATCCAGACCCTCCGTCGGTTCATCAAGCACGAGTACCGGTGCCTCCTGCAACAGTGCCCGGGCGATCGAGATGCGGCGCGCCTCGCCGCCGGACACCAGCGCCCCGCTTTCACCGAGCACGGTGTCATAGCCCTCCGGCAGCGAGGCGACGAACGAATCCAGCTGCGCCACGCTCACGGCGCGCTCGATCTCCTCGGCGCTCGCCTGCGGCGCTGCGAGCAGCAGATTATCGAGCAGCGTTTGATTGAACAGAACCGTCTGCTGCGCGATCACAGCGATATGGCGTCTGAGCGCATCGCCATCGAGCGCGTCGAGCGGCTGATCGCCGAAAAGCACCCGCCCCTGCTGCACGGGATAGAATTTCAACAGCGCGCCGATCAGCGAACTCTTGCCTGCACCAGACGGTCCGACCACCGCCACCCGCGCGCCGGGCGCCAACGTCAGGTCTACGTTCTGCAGCACCCAGGGCCCGTCTTCCCCGTAGCGCAGTCCGACGTGCTCGAAAACGATTGCCGGGTGCGGCGAAACCGGGGAGGACTGGCGGGGCTCGCTGAACGGCGGCGGCGTGTCAGCCAGCGAAAACACACGGTCGGCGCAAGTCAGCGTCGATGACCAGCGCGCGAGTGCCTCGGTGAGCGGACCGATGATTTCAAAGGAGGAGAGTATCAACAGCGCGAGCAGCACCAGCAGCGGCGGGGACAGCCGTCCGCGATGCACCGCGGTCAGCGCGAACAGCAATGTTGCGAGCAGCGTCAGCTGCGCGCACAAGCCGACCAGTGCCCCGCCGAGCGCCTCGAAGTGCTCCACGCGGGTGCGGCGGGCGTCGAGATCTGCCGCCGTTGCCTCGATGCGCCTGCCGTGCGCCGCAACCGCACCCCAGACGAGCAGCTCGGCCTGCCCGCGCAACGCATCGAGCAGAAGCCCACGCAGCTCGGCACCAGCCCGGACCGCGCGAGCGGCATCCGGCGCCGCACGCCGCTGTACCCACAGCGGGGCCAGCACTGCGGCGAGCAGCACGCCGAGCGCCAATGCACCCGCGGCCGCAGGCAACAGGAACAGACACAAAAGCGTCGCAGCTGCCGTGCTCAGCAGCGCGACGCTACCGGGCACCAGCACCGCCAGATAGAAATGTTCGAGGGCATCGACGTCGGCGCGCAGCCGGGCGAACAGTTCCGCGCTCCGCAGCGCAGCCAGTCGCGCCGGCGCCAGCGGGATCAGACGGCGGAACAGCCAGACACGGAGTCGCGACAGACCGCGCAGCGTCGCTTCGTGAGTGACCAGTCGCTCCCCGTATCGGCCCCCGCTGCGCACGATGGCGAACAAGCGGATCGCGGCCGCCGGCGTGTAATAATTGATGGTGAGTCCGGCCGCGCCGGCAAGCGCCATCGCGGCGATGAACCAGCCCGACACCGCCATCAGACCTGCGGCGGCGAGTGCCGCGAGCAGCGCCAGAGCCGCCCCGCCGAACATCCAGCGGCGCTCCGGAGACAACACCGCGAGCAGGCGTTTGATCGACGGAGCCATCTGCCTGCTCATGCGTGCTCCGCCCGAAGCAGCGCGCTGAACGCACCGCCGGAGCGCTGCAGGTGCTCCGGCGGGCCCTGCTCGAGCACACGCCCGCCGTCGAGCACGATGACCCAGTCGGCCGCACGTGCCGCACTCAGCCGATGCACGGCCATCAGCACCGTACGTGAATCGGCCGCCCCACGGATCAGCGCCTGCAGCTCCTGCGCCCCATCGCGATCGAGGTGCGCGGTCGGTTCATCGAGCAGCCAGAGTTTCGCCCGCTCGCGCATCAGTGCGCGAGCCAACGCCAGGCGCTGCAGCTGCCCGCCGGACAAGCCGACGCCGCGCTCACCGAGCACGGTGTCCACACCCTGTGCCATCCGCGCCAGTACGGCGGCGAGACCGCTCGCCTCGAGTGCCCGGCGCAGTACGCCGGCATCCGCATCCGGGTTCGCGAGGAGCAGGTTTTCGCGCACCGTGCCCTCGAATACGTGGGTGCCCTGCGGCACCCAGGCGAGGTATTCGCGCCATTGCTGCGGATCGCATCCGGCCAGATCAACACCGTCGATCAGGATCCGGC
The DNA here is from genome assembly GCA_021820785.1 of Pseudomonadota bacterium. The sequence continues at coordinate 6,127 of JAKADE010000004.1, read as the reverse complement.
CGCGATCGGGCGCGGCGAAGCCGAGCAGCAGGTTCAGCAGCGTACTCTTGCCCGAGCCGCTCGGGCCCACCAGGGCGGTGAGCCGCGCAGGCCTGATCGTGAGCGAACACTCGTGCAGACCGGTGCCGCGGCCAAGGTGCAAGTACGTAACGCGCTCGAGGCGAATTTCGGGTGGCTGCTCGCAGCGCACCGGCGCGGCAACCGGGACTGCTGTCGCAGCTGCTGCGGCATCCTCCTCCAGTGCCGCGAGCTGCTCGGCTGCAGCGATCGCATCCATGCGGGTATGACGCAGCGCACCGAGACCGCGCAGCTGCAGGTAGAACTCCGGTGCCAGCAGCAGCACGAACAGCCCGTCACGCAGGGCCAATTCTCCCCACAGCAGCCGAAATCCGATCAACACCGCGACGATCGCGATGCTGACCATGGCGAAGAATTCGAGAACCAGCGAGGACAGAAACGCAACGCGCAGCACCTGCAGGCTGAGCACGCGATACGTCTCGCTCTCCGTCTCGAGGCGAACGGCGAAGCGCTCCGCAGCGCCGAGCTGGCGCAGCGTCACCAGCCCGCCGAGCGCATCGACGAATGCCGCGCCGAGCCGCCTCAACTGTCCATAGCGCTGCTCGCTCGCGCGGGCCGCGGCACGCCCCACCAGCACCATGAACAGAGGAATGAGCGGCGCGGTGAACACGAGAACGAGGCCGGACACCCAGTCTGCGGGGAAGACGAACGCTGCAAGCAGCAGCGGCACCAGCACCGCGGCGCCCGCCTGCGGGAGGTACCGTGCGAAGTACGCCAGGACCGCCTCGATGCCATCGACGAGGCGCGTGATCAGATCGCCGCTTGCGCTGGCGCGCAGCCCGAGAGGCCCAAGGGCCTGAGCCTCACGCAGCAGCCGGCTGCGCAGCGCACCCGCGAGCTGCTGTGCGCCCTGCACGGCGCTGCGGCGCGCCCCGAGGGTCAGTGCGAAGCGCAGCAGCGCCAGGACAAGCAACACCCCGCACAGTGGCCAGAGCTGACTGAAGGAGGCATGCGCGAAGACCCCCGCGGCGAGGATCGCCGCGAGCACCCACGCCTGCGCGACCAGTCCCAGCGCGAGCAGCGCCGTCAACGCCGCCGTGCGCAACAAGGGTCCACGGATGAGTCGGGCCTCGCGGCGCAACCATTCTGCGGCGCGGCGGCCGGCGGGCGGCGGATCAGCCGCCCCGTGAGCGCTCACCCAGTGCCGCCTGCTCCGCTGTGCCGAGGATCATTCGGCGGCGGGTTTGGCGCGGTGTGCTCCTCGTGCGCGTCGAGCATCGCCCCGCCGGCGGCGCTGACCAGCACGATCATCGTGGTACCGATCAACCAGGCGAAGTACCAGGCGCCCACGTCTCCGAGGATGGCGGTGAGCACGGTGACCAGGATGGCAATGACCAGGAAGAGAAGGAAATAGAGGAAACTGCGCATCTTCGTACCCTCAGTAAGCGTGGTCATTGCCGATGAGTGATTCCGGCGTGACCTTGCCGCGCATCACCCAGAACGCCCAGCTGGTGTACCACAGTATGAGCGGTACGAAGACCGCGGTGAAGCCGATCATCCACAGCAGCGTCAGCTTGCTGGAACTGGAGTTCCACAACGTCAAGCTCACTGAAGGATCGACACTCGAGGGCAGCATGAAGGGGAACAGGGCGGCGCCTGCGGTGCCGATGACACCGATCCAGCCGAGCGCTCCGGACCACCAGCCCAGATGCGAGCGACCGGCCCGCGCCGCGAGCAACGCGCCGATCACACCGGCAAAGCCGACCAGGGGGACGAGCCAGAGAACAGGGTGGACGGCAAAATTGTGCAGCCACGCTCCCGGGGCGACCGTAACGGCCTGCTGCAGCGGCGTCTGCGGCACACCCTCGCCCGGGCTGCTGACCAACTGGTAGCCCGGCAGGGCATGCACCCAGATACCGCCGAGCGCGAACAGCACCAGCGCCGCCGCGCCGGCCACCTGCACCAGACCGCGGGCGCGCTGGAACATCTGCCCCTCGGCACCGTTCATGATCGTCAGCGACCCCATCATCACCGACAATGACAGCGACAGCACCCCGGTCATGATGGCGAACGGGTTGAGCAGTCCGAGGAAGCTGCCGGTGTAAAAGGACGTCATGTCCCAGTCGAAATGAAACGGCACGCCATGGAACAGGTTGCCGAAGGCTGCACCGAACACGATCATGGGGACCGCGCCGCTCACCAGCAGCACCCAGTCCCATGCGTTGCGCCAGGCGGGATGTTCGATCCGGCTGCGGTACTCGAAGCCGATCGGTCGCATGATCATCGTCCACAGCAGCAGCAGCATCACCACGTAGAAGCCGGAAAATGCCGTGGCGTAGATCAGGGGGAACGCCGCAAAAATCGCTCCGCCGCCGAGGATGAACCATACCTGGTTTCCGTCCCAGTGCGGCCCGATGATGTTCAGCGCAACGCGCCGCTCGGCATCCGTTCTGCCGACGTAGCGCAGGATCGTGCCGACGCCCATGTCCATGCCGACCATCACGGCCAACCCGATCAGCAGCACTCCGAGCAGCAGCCACCAGATGACCTGCGTGATTGCAAATGTATCCATGGTTCAACCCTCCAACTTGCCGCCGTAGGGCGCGGCCGGCACCGGTCGGGGTGCGAGCGTCGGACGGGGCAACGGCGACGCGCCACCATCTCCGCCGTGCTCGGTCGGCCCGATCCGGATGGCCCGGATCATCAGGTACATCTCGATGCCGATGAAAATCGAATACAGCGTCACGAAGCCGATCAGCGAGAACACCATGTAGCCGACGCTGTGCGTCGAGGCGCTCATCCAGGTCGGAAGCACCCCGTACACCGTCCAGGGCTGGCGACCGAGTTCGGCGACCAGCCACCCGGCCTCGTTGGCGAGGAACGGCACCGGGATCATCCACACGGCGACCTTGAGAATCCAGGTCTTCTTCTGAATCCTGTTGCGCAGTGAATAAAGTGTCGCCAGGACGAAGAATGCCATCATCAGCAGACCTAGGCCCACCATGAACCGGAACGACCAGAACACCGCGGCCACCGGCGGAATGGTGTCCTTCGCGGCCCGTTCGATCTGGGCGGGCGTCACCTCGCTGAGGTGCGGCGCATAGCGCTGCACCAGGAATCCGTAGCCGAGATCCGCCCGATGCGCCCTGAACTGCGCCATCGCGGCGGCATCCTGCGGATCGTGCGAGAGCGCCTTGAGCGCCTCGACCGCCGGAATGCCGTTCTCGATTTTCTGCACCGCCTGCTGCTCGAGCGTGTCGATACCGGGCACGGTGCCGCTGAGCGAGTGCGTCACCAGCAGTGAAAGCACCGCCGGAATCCGTACGGCTGCCAGATCCTTCTGCTCGGCCTGATCCGGGAATGCAATCAGGTTGAACGGCATGGGCGCGGGCCGCGACTTCCACAGCCCCTCCATCGCCGCCAGCTTGGTCGGCTGCGCAGTCGCGTCGACGAACCCGAGCGCATCCCCGAGTGTGACCACACCGATCGTGGCCAGCACGCCGAACAGCACCGCGATGCGGAACGAGCGCTTGGCGATGTCCATGTGCCGGTTGCGCAGCATGTAGAACGCGCTGATGCCTGCGACGAACATCGCACCGGTGACGTAGCCGGCGATGCTGGTGTGCACGAACTTCGACTGCGCATCGGGGCTGAAGATCAGCTGCTGGAAGCTGGTCAAATGCATGCGCATCGTGATCGGATCGAACTTCGCACCCTTCGGGTCCTGCATGAACCCGTTGGCGACCAGGATCCACAGCGCCGAGAGGTTCGAGCCGAGCGCGACCAGCCAGGTGACCGCCAGATGCTGTCCCTTGCGCAGCCGACCCCAGCCGAAGACCATCAGACCAACGAAGGTCGATTCCATGAAGAACGCCATCAATCCCTCGATGGCGAGCGGCGCACCAAAGATATCCCCGACGAAGCTGGAATAGAACGACCAGTTGGTCCCGAACTGGAATTCCATGGTCAGCCCGGTGGCGACGCCGAGCGCGAAGTTGATCATGAACAACCGGCTCCAGAACATCGCCATCTGCTTGTATATCGGCTTGCCGGTGGTGACGTAGACGGTCTCCATCGCCGCGAGCAGAAAGCTCAGCCCGAGAGTGAGCGGCACGAACAGGAAGTGATACAGCGCGGTCGCCGCGAACTGTATGCGGGAAAGGTCGACAACCGTCCCGTTGATCATGGGCGCAACTCCTCTGAGGCTATCCGTCGGGGGGCAGACCGCCCGGACGATCGGTGTGAACGACCGGACTCAAATCGGTCATTCGCGGGAAAGCGCGCAGCTCGCGCGGGAGCACCGCAGAACGGGCGGGTTGCTCGAAACCGGCCGTGACGAGGCACACACGCCTCCTTGCGCAGGGGACTGGCTGGCCGCCCCGGCGCACTCACGGGCCTCTCGCCCGGCAACGTGTCTCGCAGGAGAGGACACACGGGCCGTATTCGTAAAACACAGGCGATTTCAGCGCGGTACTGTACGCTCAGGCCCGATCCGCAGGCAAGCCGCCCGTCAGCAGAGGCATTCCGTTGCCGGCGTATATGGCCGGGAGCACGGCGAGGGCACTTTCGGTCAGCAAGCGCAGCCGAGCGTCGCCTCGAATGGGTCTGGTTCATGCGCACGAAAGCATAGACCTGATCGAAACGGGCGATGATGCGTAGCTCACCCAGTGGCGTTGCGGAAAGTACGGATTCCCGGCGCCGTGCATCGGCGCACGGCCGTCCGCTTGAATGCGGCCGGACAATCCGTAAGAATCAGTGCCGTCCGGTTGTCACCTGCAATCCGGCGGAGCAAGAGTCGGCCCGCAGCCCGACCCACACGGCAGGCGCCGCAGCGCGGTCAGCTGATGAACGACACGCCCACTGACACCGAGACGCTCGAACAACTCCTGGCGCGGACCGCGATGCAGGACCGAGCAGCGTTCGAGCGGCTTTATCAGCGGACGTCCTCGCGCCTGTTCGGATTGTGCGTGCGCATGATGCGCGACCGGGGTGAGGCGGAGGAGGTGCTGCAGGAGGCGTTCATCACCGTCTGGCACCGGGCCGCGACGTACAACCCGACGCTCGCGAGCGCCAATACCTGGCTCACCACCCTGGTGCGCAACCGGATCATCGACCGGCTGCGCCAGCGCCGCGAGAGCACCAGCGCCGAGACGATCGACCTCGAGCACCTTCCCGACGAGGCGCATGGCCCGGCCGCCCATGCCGAGGCCAGCGAGAACGCCGCGCGCCTCGAGCGCTGCCTCGGCCAGCTCGATGCCAAATACAGCCGCTCGGTCCGTGAAGCCTTTTTCACCGGCGCTACGTATAAGGAACTGGCAATGCGCACCCAGGTGCCGCTTGCCACCATGAAGAGCTGGATCCGTCGCGCCTTGATGCAACTGCGCACCTGCCTAGAGACATGAATACCCCGGTCGACCATCCCACGGACGATCTGCGCTACGCCGAGTACGTTCTCGGCGTACTGGAGAGCGATGAGCGCGCCGCGGTGGAACGGGAGATCGCCGCGAGCAGTACGGCCGCGGCTGCCGAAGCGCAGTGGCGCGAGCGGCTGCTGCCGCTTGCCGAGCAGGTGACCCCGCTGGCCCCGCCGGAGCGCGTGTGGCGGCGGATCCGGGCGACCCTGCAATTCGACGCCGCCCGCAGCGGCGATACCGGCTTCTGGGACAACCTGCGCCTGTGGCACTGGCTGACCCTCGGCAGCGGTGCCCTGCTCGCGGCCGCCTGCGCCGCCCTCTTCTTTATCCTGGTGCACCGGCCGGCCGCACCGCCCATCCCGTATATGGCCGCGACCATCACGGAGCACAACGGCCAGGTCGGCTGGACGGCGACCATGGACATCAGCAAGGCCCGCATGGTCGTGGTGCCGGCCGCCCCGCAGACGGTTCGACCCGGCCGCACGCCCGAACTGTGGCTGATTCCGGCAGGCGGTCGGCCGATTGCGGTCGGCCTGATCTCGACCCATGCACCCATCACTCTGGCGCTGAGTGCGGGTCTCGTGGCGCGCCTCGGGCCGACTGCACGCCTGGCGGTATCCATCGAGCCGCAGGGCGGTTCGCCCACCGGGCAGCCCACCGGTCCGGTGGTTGCGGCGGGCCCGATCGGCGCGGCG
>JAKADE010000276.1 GCA_021820785.1 Pseudomonadota bacterium | reverse complement strand
CCGAAAGTTTGGCACCGCCCTGTAATCTCGTGTAGGCTGCCTTTCGGCTCGTATCCTTTTCGGCTTGACTGTCTCGGCCTGTAGCGCCGCCCGGCGCGATCCTGGCCTTGTCTGCCACCCTCGCAAAGTTTCGCGAACCAAGGGGCAGTCGTTTCTGCCTCTCCCTTCGTTTCTATCGTGAGTATTCTCTAGTGACTAAGCTCTATGTTGGAAATCTCCCCTTCACGGCGACCGAAGAGGCCGTCCGTGAGCTGTTCTCGCAGCACGGGACCGTCGAGAAGATCTCTCTGATCTCGGATCGCGACACGGGTCGTCCGCGCGGGTTCGGCTTCGTGGAGATGTCGAGCGCCGATGCCTCGCGCGCCATGCAGGCGCTGAATGGCAAGGACTTCGACGGGCGCGCCCTGAAGGTCAACGAAGCCCAGGAGCGTGAGCGCTCGGGCGGCGGTGGCGGCGGCTACCGCGGCGGCGGATCGCGTCGTTACTGATACGCTGTCGTGAATGTGCACCGTCCCCGGCCTGCCTGGCCGGGGGCGGTGCGCCTTTCGTGGTGAGGTGACCAAGCCGTTCGCGCTTGGCCCCGTGGCATCGGCGCTGTAGCCGAGCCGCCAGAGACGCCGGAGACCTCGTCGAATGGACGACGTCAGGATCCTATCGCTCCGTGCGTGCATTTCCGATGAGGCGGCCATGACCCGCCTTCTCCAGAACATTCCCGATGCCGACGTGATCCGCGCCGAGCTGGCGCAGCCGTGCTTCACGTGGCGCTGCCAGGGTCCGACACAGCACAGCTATTGGGTCGCCGGGAACGGCGAAACCGCACTGTGCCTGACGGTGCTCGGACTCAATCTCGATGAAGTCATTGCGGTATGGCTGGCCGTCGATGAGCGTCGCGGGCAGCCGGGGTTCACGCTAAGCGCCCAAGTCCTGCGGGACATCATCCGCGAGGAACTCGGTGTCCGGGCCGAGGTCGTCGACGGCGGGAACGCCTGAGGCGTGCGGATCCTGCGGGTGCCCTGGAGCCGGCACGATTGACTCATCGCGTCGCACCGTGTCGCGTGTGACCGATTCCGGTACAGGGCTCAACAGACTTCGCAGACACCCGTGCAGTCGGATTCCGGCCCACGTTGCGCAACCTGAGTGCCCAGGGCGTTGCGTGCACCGTGACGTCGGGTCCCGGCGTCCGTCGCGCGGACTGAGCGGCAGTCTCAGATCAACGTCACGTGCCGATCAGGGCAGATCGCCGACGTCATCGATGATGGCGCCGCATTCGACGCATTGGAATGTTCCGTCCCCAATGGGCTTGAATGCCTCGCATCGATGGCGCTCTGTCGGCGGATCCTGCGATGACTTGGTGCTACGAACGAATACCGTGATCGTTCCCGCGACACACACACCGGCCAGTATGGCCAGACCTCCCCAGACCAACATTGCCGCTCCTCTCGCTGTTGTTTTTTCCAAAATTCCGCGGCTGGCGCGTGGAAATGTCGCATAACTGCGACCGGGGAGGCAAGATGGGCTGCGAGCGTGCTGGGCGTATGGTGGAAACCATTAGTCGGTCCGGTGCAGCCCCGAGCGGCACTCGCGACGGGAACGAGCGATGCTTGATGGCGGAGGGGCGCCGGCCCGTGCCGCCGCCGAGCGGACTTCAGCCCTTGGTCAGCTTGCGCACCGGCACAGACATCCCGCAGACGTCGATCTTGCCGGGCGGTGTGACGAAGAACGCGTCGTGCCGATCCCGCCGGGCCTCGAGCAATTGTTGAAACGTGCGACTGCGGGTGCGCAGAATCTCCACGTTCGGCCGCTGCGATGGCGGCAGGTCGGCGGCCACTCGGATGCTCAGGATCGGCACGCGATGCGCCGGGTGGGCATAAAAGCCCATCGGCCCGTGTCCGCGCCGGAGCGATGAGAGTCTCGGCATCCCCTCGATGACCCGGCCCACCACGGTGAGGTTCCGGTCGAGCCAGCGGGGGGCCTGCCCGATGACGACGTAGAGCGCGCTGCCATTGCCGGAATCCGGGGAATCGTCGCGCGCGACCGCCAGTGTTCCGTAGCAGTGCACCAGCCACGTCTGGTGGGTGGCCGGATCACGGGCGGCAGGGAAGTCTCGGCTGAACCCGACCTCGGGGGCATACACGTCGCCGTCGGGAAGCCGGACCCAGGGCAGTGAGGCGGAAAAAGTCCGGGTGAACTCCGGCGGCAGGGTCCGCCGGGCGCGTCCTAGCGAACGGATCTTGCGTGGATCGCCGCCATCATCGCCCTCGGGATCATCCCATTGAGCGACGAAGTTGTCCTGAACTCTGACGATCGCGAGGCCATCGAAGTAGTGCTCTCGCACCAGTGTTCGGATATTGGCGACGTGCAGGGGGGCGTATTGCGGGTCGAGTTCCATGACGACTCGGCCGCTCGGCAGTTGCATCACCAGCAGGTCGTTGGGATCCGGTTTGCGCCATTGCGAGCCCGGGGCGTCGGCGAGGATCTGCGCGGCCGAAGGGGTGTCTATGCTCCGGGCGGCAGCCGCGAGCGCCGGCGCGCAGCCACACATTGCCAGGATTGCGAGAATCTTGCCCGTCTTGCTCATGGCCTCCCCCGGAACGCGCCGCGATCTGTGCCGCGGATGCTGTGGCGGATTCTGCCAGATCTGTGCACGCCGAGCCGGCCTCGCCGCTCAGGCCGGGCGGTTCGCGCCCTCCGTCAGCCGTACCGCCTCGGCATGTTGCGCGGCCACGAACTCGGCTGCCTGCGGGGTGCCCTCGGGCGCGGACCACGCTGCCAGATCCGAGGCTGGAACCGGGACGTACGGACCCTCTTTGACCTCGAAGATGATACTGCCCGGTTCCAGTGACGTGACCGTGTGCCACGTTCCGGCCTCGAACTCGAATGCCGCGAGCCCGTCGGCGCCCCCGAGCAGATGACGCGCGCGCACCGTGCCGTGCTCATCGAAGGCCGTGAACAGGAAGCGTCCACGCAGCGGAATGAGCAGCTCCCAGGTATGGGGGTGACGATGAGGCCGCACGTAGGTCTGCGGTTCCATGGCGATGGCGAGGCGCTGGATGGGCGCCTCGAGCGACGGATGCAGATTGTGGTGGCTGCGGTGCCGCGGGCTGGCGCGGGCCGTGTCAGTGAGCGTGTCCAGCAGTGCCGGCATGAGCATTTTCAAAGGTCTGGCCTCGATTGATACCACCGCGTCGAACGCCTCGAGTATAGAGGATGCGGCGCGCGTACAGTCTCCGGGGCAGGCGCCGCGGATCGGCGGCGTGTGGGGTGAGCCCCGCCCGAGGCGCGCGGAGCGGCAGCGGCACGGTTACGGGCGGCGGTGTCGACCTGGCTCCCGGTCGTTCGTCGTGAGTGACGGGCAGAATGCACGCCCGCGCTCGCCGGTGGCATCCTTCGGGGAGAGGGACGCTTCGGCCTTCCTGTCATGCACGCTTTGGACACATCTTATGATCCCGACCATTACGGCCTTTGAGCGCTCGCCCGATCGCGGCCAGGGGCTGGCGCGCGACATGCGCGTGCGCTGGGCGCTCGAAGAACTCGGGCAACCGTACGAGGTGCGTCTGCTGTCCTTCCAGGCACTGAAGGAATCGCCCCATCTTGCCCGAAATCCCTTCGGACAGATTCCGACGTACGAAGAGGGCGAGCTGGTGCTGTTCGAGTCGGGCGCGATCGTGCTCCACCTCGCCGAGCGTCATCCGGGTCTGTTGCCGCGGGACGCGCATGCGCGGGCTCGCGCGGTCGCCTGGCTGTTTGCCGCGCTCAATACGGTCGAGCCGCCGATCATGGAGCTCAGTTTCGCCCGCATCCTTGAGCGTGATGCGACCTGGTACGAGCAGCGCCTGCCCGTGGTCGTAGAGCGCGTGCAGAAGCGGCTCGGTGAGCTCTGCAGGTACCTGGGCGATGCGGAGTGGCTGGACGGCGTCTTCAGTGCCGCCGATCTGATGATGGTGTCGGTGCTGCTCAGGCTGAAGCCTTCAGGCATGCTCGAGTCGTACCCGACACTCGGTGCGTACGTCGCTCGGGGTGAAGCGCGACCGGCCTACCAGCGCGCCTTCGCCGCACAATGGGCCCTGTTCCAGGCCGGAGTGAATGCCGGATGAGGATCCACTTCCGCTCGCACTTCGCCTGGAAGCGCAGCCGGCCATCAAGCGCGGTACAGTGACGCGGTTACCCTGGCATCCGCTCGAGCGGACTCTCAGGGGATATCCACCGCGGGGTAACGCTCGGTATACGTTTCCTCATTGCAGCCGAAGTACGTCACGGTGCGCTCGATCAAATCCACGTCATACCGAACGACGCCGGCACGCCAGGAGGCCGCGAGAAACTCAGGGAAGGTGCTCTCACCGGTCTGATCCGTGCGCAACGCCGCGATCAACGCCTGCGGGTCAAACGCCGGCACATCAGCCGCGCCCGTCAGTAGCGGGTTGCCTTGCATCACCACTGGGCCCGCCTCCGTGAGGTACAGGCTCTGGCAAGCGGGCAGGATCCATGTGTTGCGCCTGACGCCTGCGCGCCGAAGGGCTTCGGCCAGATAGGGGAATCCACCGACTTTCGGGCGGATGGCCATGGCGTGTTCCTGGGCGGCCCGCAGTGTGTTTATCGCCTGGCTCATGAGGAGTGTCCTGTCGGTATTTGAGGGCTCATTCAACTGGAATGCGGACGATCTGACGGGCTCGAGCCACCTTGCGCAGCAGGCTTCGAAGCGCAGCCTGCTCATCCGGGCTGAGTGCGGCGAAGAACAGCTCATCGTTTCCATCGGCGATGTGGGTCAGCTGTGGAAGCATCCGTCTGCCCTGTGCGGTCAG
>JAKADE010000275.1 GCA_021820785.1 Pseudomonadota bacterium | reverse complement strand
GCCGTGGACAGGCGCGCCGCACCATGCCCTTGCGCCAGGTAATGAAACCGCCGGTTGGTGCGCTCCGGAGCGCCCTCGCCGGCGAACATGCGGGTCGGGTCCTCTTCTTCGCGCCGGTACGGATAGACCCCCCCGGTGTACGGGAAGGCGCCGGGCAGGTTCTCAGTGCAGATGAAGCGCAGCTGCTCACCCCAGTCGCGCAGCTTCGGCACCGCGATCTTCGGCACCCGCTGATGCGAGAGGGTCTCGGTGTAGTTCTCGCCCCTCACCTCGCGGCCGCGCACGGTGTACGAGTAGGTATCGGCGGCGGCCGCCTGCACGCGGGCCGGCCAAGCCTTGAGCAACGCAACACCCTCGGCCCCCACCTCGGCCAGGGCGCGGGTATAGGCCCGACGCAGATCGGCGCGGGAGACGTCTGCGCTCTCGCGCAGCGCCGCCTCCGGATACGGCTCGAGCGGCGCCGGCAGCGCCTCATCGCCCAGCACTTCGAGCGCCTGGTACAAGCCCTGGGCGCGCCGCGCGGCTTCGGCGCGGCGCTCGATGCTCTCGCTTTCGGAACGTCCGTGACGAGCGATCTCGGCCAGGTAGCGCACCCGCGCCCCCGGAATCAGCGGCTCGCGGGCGCCCGCCCCGACCGCATCGACCACCGGCGCGCTCTCCCAGCGCGCTGCACCGATATGCTTCTCGGTGAGCGCCGCGCACAACGCCGCGAACAGCCGATTCACCCCGGGGTCGTTGAAACGGCTGGCGACGGTCGGGAACACGGGCAGATCCGCGTCGGCCAGTTCCCGCTGCGCCGGATGATTGCGCCGCCACTGTTTGCGCACGTCGCGCAAACTGTCGTGCGCACCGCGCTTGTCGCTCTTGTTGAGCACGACCAGGTCGGCGTAGTCCAGCATGTCGATCTTCTCGAGCTGACTGGCCGCGCCGTACTCGCTGGTCATCACGTACATCGACAGGTCGACCAGATCGACGATTTCGCTGTCGGCCTGGCCGGTTCCGGCCGTCTCGACCAGGACCAGGTCGAATCCGGCCGCCTGGTACAGCTGGATCACGTCCTTCAGCACCGCCGCAGTGGCCATGTGCTGGCGGCGCGTGGCCAGCGAGCGCATGAAAATGGCATCCGAATCCAGGCTGTTCATGCGGATGCGGTCCCCGAGCAGCGCTCCGCCGCTGCGCCGGCGGGTCGGATCCATCGCCACCACGGCGATCCGGCGATCCGGGAATTCCCGCGTCAGACGCCCGAGCAGCTCATCGGTGAGGCTGGATTTGCCCGCCCCGCCGCTGCCGGTGATCCCGACCACCGGCACTCGGTTCGGTGAGCGCTGCACGGCTCGGCGGATCTGCTCGAGCTGCGGGTCCCCGGGCACGGCATTCTCGAGCACCGTGATCGCGCGCGCGATCTGCGCCGGCTCGCGCGCTGAGAGCGGCCCGTGCTCATAGCCCGGCCGGCGCGCGGCGCGCACGCGGGTGAACACGTCACTGATCATGCCGTCGAGTCCGAGCCGGCGGCCGTCCTCGGGGGTATAGATGCGCTCGACGCCGTGGCGCTCCAGCGCTTCGATTTCCTGCGGGGCGATCGTGCCCCCACCGCCGACCACCACCCGGATATGCTCGCAGCCGCGCTCACGCAGCATGTCGACCATGTAGGCAAAATACTCGTTGTGGCCACCCTGGTAGGAGCTCACGGCGATCGCATCGGCATCTTCCTGGATCGCCGCGCGGACGATCTCCGCAACGCTGCGGTTGTGCCCGAGGTGCACCACTTCTGCGCCGTGTGCCTGCAGCAGGCGGCGGATCATGTTGATGGCCGCATCGTGACCGTCGAACAGCGAGGCGGCCGAGATGAAGCGCAGCGGTGGATCGAGACGCGCCGGGACCGGGTCCTCGGCACGGGCGGAAGGGACGGCACTCGTGTGCTTCGATGACATGGTTCGCTCGCTGGGCGCTGGGCGGGGAAAAGTCTTTACGCGCCGGTAGGATAGCTACTCACCAGTATGATACAGCGCCGCCCGGCCGGTCAACGCGTCGGCCGGGGCCGACGTGCGCAGCCCCGCGCGCGCGTGACGCAAGGCCCGATTGCCGAGCGATGCACGGTCGCAGAACGCGCAGAACCGGCGCCGTGCGGCTATACTCACTGCCTCCGGGCCGCGCCTCGCGACGGGCCCTCCAGAACCGGCATGGCAACCAGTCGACGCAAAACAGCGCCCGGACGAGCCGCTCCCGAGACCGGCCCGGCCGGCACCTCGGCCGCCGGTGCGCGCGGCTCGCCGTGGCGCGCCAGCGGCGAGCGTGCTCGCGACCGGCAGATCAAGCGCGAGGCGGTCATTCGTGCCGCCGCGCACGCCTTCAATCACAAGGGCTATCACAACACATCGCTCGATGACATCGCCGCGGCACTGAAGGTCAGCAAGCCGACAGTGTATTACTACGTCTCGAACAAGGAACAGCTCCTGTTCGAGTGCTTCGTGGCCGGCATCGAGCCGATCCGCAGCGCCTTTCGCAAGGTGCGCCGGCTGAAGGCGAGCGCGCGGGTGCGGCTGCAGGCGGTGCTCGGCCATTACGGGCAGGCCGTGGCCTCGGAGTTCGGCTGGTGCATGGTGCGCGCCGAGGACCAGGACCTCTCCCCGGTGATGAGCGCGCACATCAAGTCGCTGAAATCCGAAATCGACCAGGGCATCCGCCGTCTGCTGCGCGAGGGCGTGCAGGACGGCTCCATTCATCCCTGCGATCCGAAGATGACGGCCTTCGCACTCGCCGGGGCGCTGAACTGGATTGCGCACTGGTATCGGGAAAACCAGTCCATGACCGGCGCGCAGATCGCCGCCGCCTTCATTACTGTCTTCGAAAACGGGCTGATCCCGCGGGTGACCGCCGAGGCCGCACGCCGTACAGGCGGCGCCGTGGCCGGGCGCGCGCGCCGCTGAAGGCCCGACAGTCCACCGAGGTTTGTCCATGTCGAATACCGAAATCATCATTGCCGCCGCACAGCGCACCCCGCTCGGGGCGTTCCAGGGCGTGTTCACCCCGGTCGGCGCCCCGGCGCTCGGGGCCGCCGCGCTCAAAGGGGCCCTCGCGGCCGCAGGGGTTGCACCCGCCGACGTCGAGGAGGTGATCCTCGGCTGTGTGCTGCCGGCCGGCCTCGGCCAGGCGCCGGCGCGCCAGGCCGCGATTGCCGCGGGCGTGCCGCTCGCCACCCCGGCGACCACCGTCAACAAGATGTGCGGCTCGGGACTGAAGACGGTCATGATGGCCGCCGACCAGATCCGCGCCGGCAGCGCACAGATCGTGCTCGCCGGCGGCTTCGAATCGATGACCCAGGCGCCGTACCTGCTGCCGAAGGCCCGTGGCGGCTACCGCATGGGCCACGGCGAGGTGCTCGATCACATGTTTCTCGACGGCCTGCAGAGCCCCTTCGACGGCAAGCTCATGGGCTGCTTCGCCGATGCCACGGCCGCGCGTTACGGGTTCACGCGCGAGCAGCAGGATGCCTTCGCGAGCGAATCGGTGCGCCGGGCACTTGCGGCCGCGAGCGGCGCATTCGCCGCCGAAATCACGCCGGTGACCGTCAAGACGCGCAAGGGCGAATCATTGATCGAGCACGACGAAACCCCCGGCACCTGCGACGTCAAGAAGATCCCGACGCTCAAGCCCGCTTTCGGCAAGGACGGAACGGTGACCGCTGCGAGCGCCTCCTCGATCGCCGACGGCGCGGCGGCAGTGCTGGTGATGAGCGCACGGGCCGCAGCAGAGCGTGGCGTGAAGCCGCTCGCGCGCGTACTCGCCTATGCAAGCCACGCACAGGAGCCGGAATGGTTCACGACCGCGCCGGTCGGAGCGATCCGCAAAGTGCTCGCGGCCACCGGCTGGAAGGCCGAGGACGTCGATTTGTATGAGATCAACGAAGCGTTCGCCGCCGTGACCTTGGCGGCGATCCATGATCTGAAACTCGATCCTGCACGCGTCAACGTCAACGGCGGCGCCTGTGCGCTCGGCCACCCGCTGGGTGCGACCGGCGCGCGCATTCTCACGACGCTGCTGCACGCGCTGCGGGCCCGCAGCGCGCGGCGCGGCATCGCCGCGCTGTGCATCGGCGGCGGCGAGGCCGTGGCCGTGGCGGTCGAGACGGTCGGCTAGGCCGACGCATTTACAGCGAAGGGGACACGATGAAGGTTCAAGATGCGCGCGCCGCCATCACCGGGGGCGCCTCGGGGCTCGGACAGGCCACTGCCCGTCACCTGATTGCGCAGGGCGCCCGGGTGGCCCTGCTCGATGTGCAGGATGACGCCGGTCGGGCGGCCGCCGCCGCACTCGGACCGCAGGCGCACTTCGTGCACTGCGACGTCACCTCGGAGCGAGGGGTCGAGGCGGCCATGGCCGAGGCGCAGCAGCGCCTCGAGGGCCTGAATCTGCTGGTCAACTGCGCCGGGGTCATCGGCGCCGGCCGCGTGCTCGGCAAGAACGGTCCGATGAGCGGGGAGTTCTTCGCCAAAGTCGTCCAGGTCAATCTGATCGGCACATTCCTCTGCGACAAGGCCGCCGCCGCACTGATGCAGCACAACA
This sequence comes from Pseudomonadota bacterium, assembly GCA_021820785.1. The sequence continues at coordinate 240 of JAKADE010000275.1, read as the reverse complement.
CGCCGAGCGAGGACGGCGAGCGCGGCCTGCTGGTGCACACCTCGTCCGTCGCGGCATTCGAGGGTCAGATCGGCCAGGCGGCTTACTCGGCCACCAAGGCGGCGCTTGCCGGCATGACGCTGCCGATGGCGCGCGAGCTGGCGCGCTTCGGCATCCGCTGCATCGCGATCGCGCCCGGCATTTTCCTCACACCGATGGTTGCGAACATGACCGCCGAACTGCAGGCCTCGCTCGCCGCGC
>JAKADE010000274.1 GCA_021820785.1 Pseudomonadota bacterium | reverse complement strand
GTAAGCTGGAATCGAATCCGGCCGAACCGCACGCCGAGCCCCGTACGCGGCCGGAGAATGCGGAGCACTGCGAGTGTTCCGGCAATGGCCGCCTCTGCGCCAGTCCGTTATCGAACTGCCTCGGCAGGCGTCAGTGATCGGACTCGCTTGTCTCAGGAATCCGAGTCCCCGAGAAACGCTCGGTGATCCACCGGCACGCCGCTCAATAGATGCGCCTCCTCGCCAGAGGTTTCCGGCATCTCAAACCGTGCGAAGCGAAGCGCCAGCTTCGGCAGAACGAGCAGCGTGAGCACAGTAGAGCTGAACAGACCGCCGAGGATGACGATTGCCATCGGACCCTGGATCTCCTGACCAGGACGGTGCACACCCAACGCCAACGGCAAGAGACCGAGCGCCGTCACCGAGGCGGTCATGAGAATCGGAGCCAGTCGATGCATCGCCCCGAGCTCGGCAGTCTCCCGATTCCAAGGCCGGCCCTCTTCCAGAACCAGCGCTCGGTAGTGCGACAGCAGCATGATGCCATTGCGCAATGTGATACCAAACACTGTGACGAACCCGACTGCCGCGCCCAGAGACACCGGAAGCCTTGCGATCCAGATCGCGGCAATTCCACCCACAAGCGCGAAGGGCAAATTCACCGTCAACAATCCGACGCTGCGCGCGTCGCGCAGAGCGACAAAGAGGAGCGCCAGAATCGTGCCCAGTGCGACCGTAAAGTCGAGCACCAATTGCAGCCGCGCCCGCCTTGCAGCGGTCGCAGTGCCCCCAACGCGAAGATAGTCACCTGACGTCAATGGCACGCGGTTCAGTCGGCGGCGCGCCCGCGACACGAACTGTGCAGCGCTGCCTTTGACGTTCGCCGTCACCATCTGCACCCGCTGTGCGCCTCGGTGCAGGATCACTGACTGGCCCGATCGTTCCCGGATCCGGGCCAATGCATCCAGTGGCACGACCAGACCGCCCGGGCTGACCAGAGGAACGTGACCGATTGCTGCCGGATCGGCACGCAGCGACGGCGGCAGGATCACGACGATCGGAAAGGATCGTCCTGCAGTGTACACTCGACCGACCTTACGACCACTGTAACTCGTCTGAATGGCACGCAAGACCTCTCCGGCCGTGAAGCCGTAGCGTGTCAACGCCGCACGGTTCAGACGGATGGACAGTTCGGGCGTTCCGGGCGGCGCCTGGATACGCACGCCCGCCGCACCGGGGATCTGCCTCAGCGCCACGGCGACGCGTCGCGCGTCCGCGTTCAGTGCGGCGAGCCGTGGGCCAAAAATCGTTACGACAACAGGGGCCGTGACGCCCGATAGAGTTTCATGAATCCGTTCGGTGAGAAACGTATTCGCCCACCAGCGCACGCCGGGCGGCCCTTTTAACGCCACCAGAATGCGCCGCTCGCTCGAAGCGCTGTCGGCATTACCACGTGCGCTCAGCCCGACGTCGATCTCCGCCTTGTTCGTGAGCGCATTACCGTTCGAAAGGTGCGCACGACCAACGTGCATCACCACATGGGCCACTTGCGGCATTCGCTCCAGGATACGGATCGCCCGCTCGCCCACCACGGTCGTCGACGCCAGCGAGGTGCCGGGTGCCGTCTCGAAGTGCACGATCAGATCGTTCTCGTTGAATTGGGGGAGAAACTGAGTGCTCAGGGCCGGCACACTCACCAGACTACCGAACATCAGGAGTGTCAGCACAGCGGGAATGGCGCGAGGATACCGGTCGACCGTGACGAGCAGCTGCCTGTACATTCGTTTGGCACGTACCAGTAATGGCGGGTCGGCGGGGTCGAGCTCTTCGCGGCGGAGCAGAAGGTACGCCAGCGCGGGCGTCACGGTCAGCGCCACGACCAGCGAGGAGAGAATGGCGAAGATATACGCCAGGGCCAGAGGACGGAACAGGCGCCCCGCGATCCCGCTCAGGTACAGCACGGGCAGGAAGATGATCACGACCGAAGCCGTCGCGAAGATGACGGCCTTGCGCACTTCCAGGGTTGCGCTGAGCATGATCGCGAACACGCTTCGCGGCTGCGACGCAGCGCGATTTGCGCGCATCCGGCGGTGAATGTTCTCGACGCCGATGACCGCATCGTCGACGACCTCGCCGAGAGCGATCGCGAGCCCACCGAGGGAGAGCGCATTGAGACTGAACCCGAGGCCGGTCAGGATCAGCGCAGCCACCAGGAGAGACAACGGAATCGCGCTGAAGGAGATCACTGCGGTGCGCCAGTTGCGCAGTGCAAAGTACAGCACGAGGAGAATGAGCACGCCGCCAATGGCGAGAGAATCACGCACATTGCGCAACGCGGCCTCGATGAATGACGCGGGCCGCAGGCCATTCGGCTGAACGGAAATGCCATCATGCTTCAATAGCGGCGCGAGCGCTGCCAGCGCTTGATCGAGACCGCGTGTCACTGCAAGCGTATTGGCGCCATACTGCGTGCCGACGACGAGAACCAGCCCGCGCCGGGCGCCGACGCGCGCGCTGCCGATCGGCGGTGGCGATCCTTCGATGACCCGCGCGACCTCGCCCAACGTGACGCTGCGGTGATCGCGGCGCAGAAGCAGACTTCCGGCCAGGATGTCCGGCGTCGTTGCCTGGCCGTGACTCATCAGAATCAACTGCTGGTTCGGGGTATTGACCACACCGGCGCCGCGTACCGAACTCGCGGCGGCAGCGGCCCTGGTGAGCTGATTGAGGCCGACGTGCAGTTCAATCAACCGGGCCGGATCGAACTGCAACTGCAGCTGCTCAGGCCGGGAACCGAAGATCACGACCTTCGAGACTCCCGGTACGGCAAGCAGCGCTGGGCGGATCGTCCATCGCGCGATTTCCGTGAGCTGCATCAGTGAGAGCTTCGCGGCCGTCAGTCCAATGGTGAGAGCAACGCCTGTGGACGACTGCAGCGGCGCGATGACCGGCTTCGCGCCCGCCGGCAGCGATGCGGCCAGCGGGGCCAGCCGCTGCGACACGAGCTGCTGGTCAAGGTAGATATCGGTGCCGCCATGGAACACCGCCGTAACCACCGATAATCCTTCCATCGACTGCGAGCGCAGGACCGAAAGCCCGGGAATGCCGTTGACCGCGTCCTCCACTGGTGTCGTGACCAGTGCCTCGATCTGGCGCGGCGCGAGTCCTGCGGCATTGGTGACGACGGTGATCGAGGGCTGACCAAAATCGGGGAAAACGTCGTAGGGCGCGTGAATGACGGCCAGAAGACCGAGCAGCGTCAATCCGAGCGCTGCGAGCAGGACGACCCAGCGGAATCTCAGACAGAATTCGACGATGGCGCGCATCATCGCGGCGCCTCAGTCATCGTCCCGGTCTTTGACGGGGTCGCCGCGCGCAGCTTCCGCGACCGGGGGCGTTTGCACGGCGGCAGAGTACAGGAGCGCTGCTCCGCGGGTGACAATCCGGGCTCCCGGATGAAGCGAGCGCACGTGTGCCGGAACGAAATATCCCCGACTCGAGATGAAGTAGCCGCGAAGCGGTGTCGGCGCAAAGGAGCCCGGGGCGTTCTCGCGGAAGACCAGCGGCTCGCCTCGATGCCATATCACGGCGGACCGGGGTACCGTGACACCCCCATCTGCTGCCCCGGTCTCGAGGGACACGGTGAGGGGCGTCCCGATCGGCGCGGAGGTCCGCGGGGACATCAGGTAGAACAGGCCCTCTCCCGCGCCAACCACCATGGTGCCCGGTGCACGACTGATGAGGTGGAGCTGCAGCCTCTCGCCGTCCGGAGTCATCGCCAGGGCACGCGCGGGCGGATGTCCCAGCGATTCACCGAACGGGAGGCTGATCTCGACCAGCACCGCCGCTCCGCTTTCGAGCTGGGGAAACGGCGCACGAGCTGCCAGCGCAGCCGCCAAGAGCCTGGCGCCCCAGCGGGCGAGCATCCGCATCTTGAACTGCACGAGGGTGGCGGCCGCCGATGTCCGCCTGGCTTCGGCTACCGCAAGCGCCATGCGTGCCCGCTGCAGTGCTGCGAGAGAGATGTTGCGGCGGGCGCGGTAGAGCGCTGTCGCACGCACGGCTGCGTTTCTCGCGAGATCCGCCTCGGCACGCGCAGCGGCCTCGGCGCTACGCGCGGCGATGACCTGGGAGGCGAGCGTTACGAGAGGCCCCGGATCGATAACTCGGCCGTAGGCCGACACCCGGGGTGCCGCCTTGAGCCGTTTCAGCACTATCGTTCGGATCTGTCCTGCCGATACGGCCTGCGCATCGAGCGTCACCCGGTGGAGCGTGGCCGCCAGTGCGGCGGGCGCCACAATCGAGACAGCCATCGCGGCGATCAGACCCTGAGGTAGCGTCCTGCGCATCAACCTGCTCCTGCGGCGATCAGAAATGGGTGATGCAGGGCCGACTCGAGCTCCCCGAGCGCTTCTCGCTGGTGCACGGAAGCAACGAGGGCCCCCTGCTCAGCTGTCACGAACGCTTTCTCGGCGCCGAGGAGCCGCAGCCGTCCAATCTCCCCTGCGTCGAATTCAGCCCGGCGGCGTGCCAGCACGTCAGCGGCGGATGCCCGGACCCGGCGGGCACTGGCGAGTTCGGCGGTACTCGCCTTCCAGTCTGTTCGAGCCTGGTCGATCTGTCCCAGCACCTGGGCTTGCGCGGCGAGGAATTCCGCCGCGGCGACACGCCGGGCGGCGCGGGCGCGCGCGATCGGACCCTGATTCTGATTGAGGATCGGAAGCGGGAGTGAGACAGCCAGCATGAATTTGTTGTCGCCCTGGTCGTAGCGATACCCGGGGCCGATGTTGACCGACGGATACTGGCGAGCGATCTGCAGACGGAGCGTCGCCTCGGCCGCC
>JAKADE010000273.1 GCA_021820785.1 Pseudomonadota bacterium | reverse complement strand
GTCTGAGAGCAATCCGAGGGTCGGCAGCGATGTCGGCCCTCGTCTTTTTCGGAGATCTCAATGTCACGATGGTTGCCCATTGCGCCCTGGCGCCCGATTCCGGGTCAGGGTCAATCGCAGGCGCTCACGAGCGCAGCGAACGTCAAACTCACGAACGCGATCCCGAACGGCTGCCACGCCGTTCAGCTCTCGGCCGTGGGCGGCAACTGCATGGTCGCCGTCGGAAACAACGTCGCGGCCACCGCATCGAGCGACGTGCTCGTGAAAGCCACTGACGGTCCGCTGGTGCTCGCCTGTGAGCCCGGCGACACGATCCAGGCGTGGGGACTCGCTGCCGGCGTGACGCTCTACGCAGTCCCGGTCACGCACTGATTTCGCCCCGCTTTTTACCCCCGCTTTAACGAGGCACTCATGAAACGCTTCTCTCGCTTGCTCGTCGCTCTCGCCGCCGCATTGACGTTCTCGCTGCCGGCGTTCGCGACGCTCCAGTACACGATCACCCACCGCAACAGCGCGATGACGGACCTCGTGACCGCCATCGGCTCGACCGGGTATCTCTTCATCGTCACGGGCGCGCAGCCGGCGAACGTGGCGACGGCAGACTCGGGGACCGAACTTGCGGGGCTGCCGCTCTCTGCGACCGCTGGCACCGTCTCGGGTGGTGTCCTCACGTTCAACGCGATCACGTCCGAAACTGCCGTCGCGAGCGGCACGGCGGCACATTTCCTGATCTGCACCACGAGTAGCTTCTCGACCTGCGCGGCTGCGTCGAGCACCACGCGGGTGATTCAAGGCAGCGTCGGCACGTCGGGCGCGGATCTTGACTTCGGGACCGTTGCGTTCAGCTCCGGGGAAACCATCGGCGTCTCGAGCTTCACCATCACCGCGAACGGGGCGTGACATGGCCGCGCCGAACTACGCCGCCCTGAAGGCCGCGCTCGCGACGGGCGGACAATACGCGGGCATGACGGACGCTGCCGTGCTGAGCGCGGTCAATGCCGCTACGGTAGCGCAGGCGGTAGACATTCCGATCTCAGCCGTTACGCAGGCGCTGGCGCTCAACGGCCTGCTCCCTACGGTGAAGGGCTGGGCCACCAATCCGCCGGCCGTCGGCGGCAGCGTCACGCAGGCAGCCGCCACAGCCGCGCAGACGCTGGGGCTGATGGTTGGACCCCCGCCGCTGTTCGACTCGTTGCAGATGTCGGTGCCGGCGACCGCGACCGCGATCAGCGGCATGGTTGGGGCGCTGGTGAGTGCAGGGCTGCTGACCTCTCAATTCGCCGACTCCATCACTGCGCTCGGCACGCAGAGCGTCTCGCAGGCGAGTCTGTGGGGCTTCCCCGGTGGCGTCTTTGAGAACGACCTGATCGCCGCGAGGGCCTTGTCATGAGCGATACCCTGATTTGGGATGCACCCCTAGGCACTGCGCCGGCGACGTGGCAAGCCGCCTTCGGGACTGAGATCAACTCACTCGCCTCGGGAAACTACGCGCTGAGTTCGGTCATCATCGACAACACGAGCGGCCTGTTGACGGACGGCTGGCTGTCGGTTGCCTTGGGATCGGTTGCACCCTCGGCAGCCGGAGCCAGTCTCGCGTTCTACCTTCAGGCGCTGAACCAAGACGGCACGACCTACGGCGATGGCGTTGCGAGCGGCACAGTGCTCCCGGTGAGCGGCTACCTCGGCAGCATAGGGTGGCCCACGAGCAGCACCGCCGCTACGCAGACGCAATCCATGAAGATCGAGCGCGAGATCCCGCCGACGAAGTTCAAACTTGGCGTGGTGAATAACCTCGGTAGCGCGCTCGCAGCTAGCGGCAACACGATCTCCCTTGCGCTGAACAAACTCAACCTGAACGGCTAGCGCCATGGGACGCCGCCGCGTCTGGACAACGCAGCCGCCAGCCGGGACGCCGATTGATTGGGACAGTCCTCTCACGGTTGGGCTTGTTGATGTTATAGAGATGTATGGTATACCGAGATCTAAGCTGCTCGGTACTCCTGCAACTCTATTCGGAACTTCCCAGAAGTTCGGACAGCCAACGAGCCAGGGCGTCGCGTTTGATACCCGCGCAAGTTATGCGGGCGTGTACTTCAGTCGCTCGGACGGCAAGTACGCCACAGCTGCACAGACTCACATCGCTGTTGCAACATACCGATCGTTTAAAGGCGTTTACTCAGGGCTTTTCGCTACTTCGGATTCTTCCGGTAACGGGTCTCTCTCTTTACAATACTCATCCCCACAAGACCTGGATGTGTATGTTTCAAATTCCACTGGCGTCTCTAACATATTCGCCGCCAATAGCTTGGCGGGGGTTCCTTTTGTTGTAATCCTTAGCGTAGGAGGAGGGGCAGGGGTTCTGTCCATCACAGGAGACGGCGGTTACTCATCTAGCTTTAGTGTTGCAGCCCCGACGACGTATTCGACGTCTCGCCTTGTACTATTCGGTGAGAGGAGTGCCGGCACAAGCTACGCCTCAGAGGGCACCTACGCTCTTCACCTGTTCTACGACCAAGTACTGAGCGCGAGCACGCGAGCTGAACTGGGAGGGAACCCCTGGCAAATCTTCCACCGCCGCCGGCGGACGTACAGCATCGCGGCGAGCGGCGGCTCGACGATCACCGGCTCAGCGGCCGTCGATGAATCCTCCGACATCGCGGCCGGCTCTGGCGGCATCTCCATTGCAGGCGCCGGCGCGACCACGGAAGGCGCCGATACCGCATCCGGCGCAGGCACCGTCAGCATCGCAGGCGCCGCGAGCGCAGCCGAAAGCGCCGACACGGCGAGCGCTGCGGGCACCGCAGGGTCGAGCATCACCGGGTCGGGTGCAGCGGCTGAAGGCGCAGACACCGGAGCAGGTACCGGCGCGGTCAGCATTTCAGGTGCCGGCGCAGCTACCGAGCAGCGAGATTCCGCAGGCGGCGCAGGTTCGATCAGTGTCAGTGCGACAGGCGCAGTTCACGAAGGCGCGGACGCAGCTGCCGCCGCCGGCTCGCTCAGCATCAGCGGTGCGGCGAATGCTACCGAGGGCACCGACAAGGCAGCCGGTACAGGATCTGCCACCGGCACACTCGGCGCGCCCGGCAGCATCCCGAGCGTCGCCCGCTACACCATCCGCCGCCAGGTCGCGCGCAACTTCACCGTGTGGCGAAGCGTCTCGCGCAACTTCGCCGTCCGCCGCTCGCTCGTGCGCGTGTTCGAGGTCAACTCCGTGAGCCTACGCTTTCCAGTCAAGGGGCCGCTCGAAGCGGTCCCGCTCACCTTCGACTTCTCGGCCGATCTGCCCTCGGGCGTGACGCTGAGCGGTGCGCCCACGATGTCGATCGCCTGCACCGAAGGAACGGATGCGAACGCGGCGAACGTCATCAGCGGATCGGTCGCGCTGAATGCGGCCAAGACGGGCGTCGTGCAGGACGGAACGGGAGGCCTCGACGGCTGCGAGTACACGATCACCTGCACGTGCGCCACCACGCAATCGAATCTGACGCTGACCCTCGTCGGCATTCTCGCCGTGCGCGCAAACCTCAACTGAGAGCACTTCAGCCATGAGCTATCGCATCACGTATCACCAGGAATCCGACGGCCGCGAGGTGCTTCGCTACTCAGGCGACGTTCAAGGGCTCGTGGATGCCTGCGCCAAGGAGGTGGCTGCCAACCGCGAGAACCCGAAGAAGGTGAGCGGCCGCAACTCCAACATGCGCCGCACGATGTCGCTCGATCCTGTGGTCATGATGGACATCTGCCACAAGCACGGCATCCCCTACGACGACTTGGAGGCGATCTTCGCCGTTGCGAAGGACCGGGACTACTCGCGCTTTCGCTGCGTCGATGACAAGACGCTCTTTCGCAAAGCCGCCAAGCGCCTGATCGTGGTGTAGCGCTTCCATGCCGCAGGTCAAAGACTACGACACGCTGGTGCAGGCGGTCGTTGACTTCTCGCATCGCCCCACGATCGGCACCTACGTCGATTACTTCATTCAGGACGCCGAGGACCGCATCTACCGCACCGTGCTCGCTGAGAACCAGGGGCGCGGGCTCGTGTGGATGGAGGCGACGCTCAATCTCACGATCGACGCCACGACGGGCTATGCGCCGGTGCCCACCGATTACGTTGGCCTCAAGGCCGCGCAGGTGAGCGCAAGCGGTGGCACGTACGATCTCAAGATGCGCTCGGCGCAGCAGATCTACGCGCGCTACCCGATTCGCTCGGCAGACAGCGTGCCCAGCTTCATTGCGCGGGAGGGCTCGAACTTCATCTTCGGACCGTTCCCGGACGGCGCGTACAGCATCCTCGGCACCTACTACCAGCGCGCCACGGCGCTCTCGTCGGCCAACACGACGACGTGGATGACGACGAACATCCCCCTCGCGCTCCTTGCCGGCTGCATGATCGCCTGCGCGAAGTTCCTGAAGGACGAGCAGATGATGCAAGGGTACATGCAGGAGTTCTCGCAGCGCCTGGGCGAGATCATCGTCGCGGACAAGGCGCAGGACTTCGGTGATGACCTTCAGATCAGCTCGGGCAATCCGACGCCGCCGGGTTGGTAGATGCCGCGCCCGTTCGTAGTTTCCTTTGGCCCCTGGATGCCTGACGGGGCGGATGCGGCCTTCACGATGCCGTTTCAGTACGAGGCGACACCGGTGCCGCTCGCCGACGTGCTGAACGTGTACTTCGCACAAGGTGCGTACCGAAGCCTGCCGGGGTTCGCAGCACTCGCCGGGGGCGCTCTCGGCGCACAGGCGCTCGCGGCCTTTACCACGATCTCAGGCAGCAGCTCCCCGCAGCTCTTCGCCGCGACCTCGAGCGACCTCTACAGC
>JAKADE010000272.1 GCA_021820785.1 Pseudomonadota bacterium | reverse complement strand
TCGAGTGCAATGCGCAGCGGTTACTCCCCGGATGGACCCGGCAGCGCGAGCGTCCGCGCGCCGACGACTCCAGCGGAATATCGGTCCAGCGCCGTGCGGATTACCGATCCGTAGTGCGCGGTATGCGCACCGCGCGGCGCGCTCGAACAGCGTCGCGCTGGAGTGGAACTTCAGGTGGTCGGGATTGGGAACTGCGGTCTCGACCGGGTTGACGGTCGAGGCGTTGATCGCGGCGGTGCAGGTGGTGAGCCGCTCGCCGAGGATGGAGTGCTGCCGGGAGGGGCCGCCGCGCGCAGATCGGCGTCCCCTGCGCGCGCGCCCGAAACGCTCGAATTCATCGCCACGGCGTGGCTCCCGGACCCTGCGCTGCGCTGTTCCTGACGGCCTGCGCACGGTCTCGGTCCCGAAGGACCTTCCATCCGGTTCGCTTCAAGGTGCGGCGGGGCGGATCGTGCCGCGCACCGGTTCACATGCGCGCGGCGACCGTGGCCCAGCGGTGTCGCAGCAGGCGGGTCTGCAGCCACTGCTTGACGCGCAGCGCATCGGCGGTGCGCGTGTACTTGCCCCAGGAGTGCATCAGCACCATGACGATATCGTGGTGGTCGATGTAGGTATCGAGCACCAGGCACTGGCCGGCCGGATCGGTGAAACCGGTCTTCTGTACCACGATGTGCCACCAGCGGTCCCGGACCAGCGGGTCGGTCGGGTAGTACGGCAGCCGCCAGCGGCCGTCGCGGATCGTGTAGCCGGGGCTCGTCGAGTAGCGGCGGATGACCGGGTTGTGCGCCGCCGCCAGCACCAGCTTGGCGAGATCCCCCGGCGTGGACACGTTCTGCACGGACAGACCGGTCGGCTCGACGAAATGCGTATGGGTCATGCCGAGGGCGCGCGCCTTGGCGTTCATTGCCCGCACGCAGGCGTGCAGTCCGCCCGGATAGTTGCTGCACAGCGTACGCGCGGCACGGTTCTCCGAGGACATCAGCGCCAGGTGAAACAGCTGCGCGCGCGTCAGCCAGATGCCGATCGGCAGATGCGAGTACGGGGTCCAGTCTGCCCGGGTCACCTGCAGGCGCTGGGCGAGCGGCTGGTGTGCGTCGGCCACAACCAGTGTGGTCATGAGCTTGGTGATCGAGGCGATGGGCGTGACGCCGGCGGGCCGCTTCGCATAGAGCACCCGCGCCAGAGTCGCGTCGTACACCAGCGCTTCCTGTGAGCGCACGTAGGGGCGGCTGACACGTCGCGCACGATGACGAATGTAGTGGTGGCGCGCGGTGCGGTGCACAGGGTGCCGCGGGGCGGCGTGCGCGGTCGCACACGAACCAAAGCCGCCGATGACAAAACTGATAAAAATCAGGGCGAGCAGTCCAGAGCCGCGTGTGCTCATCGGTTGTTCTCGGTTGTTACGCTGTGCAGAGCTGTCCGTCGTACGCTCCGGGGTGCCGCAGGCGCCGCAGTGTGGCGTACGAACATCCCCGCAGGTGCAGTGCGCGCGCATCATGCCACGCTATTTGACAGTGCGGCAGAGGTCGGCTCACAAAAAAACGCGTTGGAGCGTGCGCCGCATGCTGGCGCGCGGGTGAATCGAGCCGGCGCGGACGCGCCGGCTAATGATGGCGCAGGCGCACCAGCACGTACGCGGTGCCGAGCAGCGCTGCGAGCAGCACCCAGGCCCAGGGATTGGCGAAGTTGAACAGGTACCCGCCGCCGAGCGGCTTCGGCACCAGCAGCGAACGGTTGCGCCGGTTGACGTAGAACGGCCCGTACCACCGGCCCTCGTCCGGCTGCGCCGCGCGCGGCAGGTGCGCCGACAGGCCGTGCTGGGCACGGTACATGCGAAAACCCGAGCGCACGAGGGCGACGCCACCCGTGATCAACGTGGCGGCAAACAGCACGGTCCACACCCGGAACAGCTCGAGCGGCAGCGGCAGCAGGCTGAACGCGGGCCAGAAGGCCACGAACCACGCTGATGCGACGATCAGCAGCGCGGTCTGGCGCCGAAAGACGCGCTCGGCAGCCACGGAGCCTGGCGAAGCCTGTGGCGGTTGCTGCAGCATCAACCAGGCGAGTGCGATGAACGCGAGGCAGATCGCGCCCATCGTGCCCATGACCGAGAGGACTGCCGAGGCCGAGCGGCGCACCCAGAAGTCCGGAACCCCCATGACCAGGTTCCAGCGGATCGGGATCATCCGCGGCAGATGCGACCAGCGCAGCGTCACCCAGGCGGCGAGTCCGGCCAGCCAGATCAGCGGAACCAGAGCCGTCAGCCAGCCGCCCGGCAGGCGCAGTGCGGGCGGACGGTTCGGTGAGGATTCGGGTCCGGACATCGGCTCGAGGATGCGTCGTTCTGGAATGTTATGGGCGCGGATGATACGCCATTGGCCCGACGGCTCGCAGCGTCGCCGGCGATGCCTCAGTGGGTCTGCGTCCCGGGCCCGAGCCTGCCGCGCAACGCCGCCGCGCCGAGCAGCACGCCGAGCGCCACGCCGCCCCAGGCGATGAGCAGCGGCGCCAGGGGCCCGAAATGCGCGCGCAGCCAGGGCATCGCGACGACCGCGCCGGCGCCGGCTGCAAAGGCTGCCCCGAGCAGCGTGCCGAGGGTCGTGCGGCGGATCCGCACGAAATCGGCCTGCAGCGTGGCGAGCTGCTCGTGGTGCTCGATCTGCAAGCGCGCGCGGACCTGCGCCACGTCCAGGTGCTCGAGCCGCTGGCGGGCGGCACCGAGTTCGGCGCGAAAGCGCCGCGGCAGCCCCGGTGGCCTCAGGGCCTGCGCGAGCGCCGCATCCAGTGCCCGGTCGAGCTGCGAGTCGATGCCGTGTTCACTCATGGGGTCATTTCCCGCCAGTAGGATGGATCGGCAAGCCCGCGCCGTTCAAGCAGGGCTGCGAGCGCCGTGCGGGCGCGAAACAGCCCTGTTTTCACCGTGCCCTCGGGACAGCCGAGCATCAGCGCCACTTCGCTCACGGAACGGTCCTCGAAGTAATACAGGCGCAGGACCTGCCGCTGGCGCTCCGGGAGCAGCTCCACCAGGTCGCGCAGCTGCTGGATGCGCCCGTCGGAGGCGTCCGGAAGTACCTCCTCGGCGGCCGGTTCGAGCGGGTGCCCGCCCCCTTCCGGCGCGTCCAGGGAGTCGAACGTGCGGCGGCGGGCGAGCGCGCTGAGGCAGCGATTGCGCGTGATGGCGTAAATCCAACTCGAGAGCCCGGCACGTCCGTCGTAGCGCTCGAGCGCGTGCCAGACGCGCAGCAGGCTCTCCTGGGCGGCATCCTCAGCCTGGGTGCGCTCCCCGAGCAGCGCGCAGCACAGCCGGAAGACCTTCTGCTCGTAGTCTTCGAGCACGCGCGCGAAGGCCTGCTCGCGCGCTCCGCGGTGCAGCAGGTCCAGTACTTCCGCATCGGATGTCTCGGGCCGGCCGAGCGCAGTGTTCAAGCATCCCCTCCGTCCTGTAATACCCGCCCGGGCCCGGATCGGTTTCAATTATTTTTCCCGCCACCGCGTGAAACCGCTGGCCGTGCAGCAGGGTATCAAGTGCGACCCATCACATTGTCCCGGGAGTCACTGCTCATGTCGTTGTCCGATACGCTGGTTTCCATGTTCAGCATGGCCATTCCCATCCTCGCGATCCTCGGTGCCTTCACCGTGGCGATCGTCAGCACGTACATCCACTACCGCCGCCAGCGCGAGCTGCTGCAGCTGCATCATGCCGAGCGCATGGCGGCCCTCGAGAAGGGCATCGAACTGCCGCCGCTGTCCCCGGAGCTCCTCGGCTCGGGCTGGGGACGCTCTTGCCGCAACGGCCGCAGCAGCGGGGTCGTCACCCTGCTGGTCGGCGTGGCCATCACCTTTGCGCTGTGGACGAATGGCGGGGGCTGGTGGGGCCTCGTCATCGTTGCGGCCGGGCTCGGGCGGGTCATCGAGACGGCGCTCGGGATCCAGGGTGCGCGCCGTTCCGCAGTCGTCAACCCGCCCGGATTCGGTCCGGGACCCGGACCCGGTTCAGGGCCGAGCCAGCCAGGCTGAGACGTGTCTTCGCCCCGCGCGGGGCTAGCCACCTGCGCGCGGGGAGAGACGGTTGGTGAGACTGCGGGCCAGTACCAGCAGGATGATGATGCCGCACAGGCCGATCAGCTGGCTGGCCGCGAAGCTGTTGGCATAGAGTTTGACGAGCAGTTCGCGCAGGGCGAACACAATGGTGACGTCGAGCAGCTGCGTCAGGCGCACGTGCCGGGTCCTGACGTAGCTGGTGAACGTGTCGAACAGCTCGATGAGGACGAAAACATCGAGCACCGTGACGATCAGGTTGCGGAAATCCTCCGCATTTACGGTGTTCGACTTGACGTCCGGGATCAGGTGCCAGACGTTCATGACGACGTCGAAGAAGGCGAACCCCATCACGACGATCATGATCAGCACCAGGCCGATGATGATGACGTCGATGGCGCGATCGTACATCCGCAGGATCAGGTCTCTCATGGGCCGCTTCTGCCGGTGCTTCAGGTCGCGCTGGGTTCGCGCGGGCATAATTTACCATCCGCACGACCCTGCCCGGCGCTGCCGCTGCCCGCCCGGCCCGCACCGCGCTTTCGCCGGGGCACGCGCTGGAGGGGCTCGAAAGGGGGGGCATGGGGCCCCGGCTGCGCTCAGGATGGCGTCCGGAACGGCGCCTCAGGGGCGAATTCCGGGATTTGGGGACGCCCCGGAGTGCTTTTCCGGTCTCGCCCCGTTGACACTCCCGTTCCCCCTCCCTAGAATCGCCGGCCTTTCTCGGGTCGGCCCGACTGCGCACCGGCCCCGGAAATAGCGACACCCAGACCCCGGGCCAAACCCTCGCCAGTGCGCTCCACG
>JAKADE010000271.1 GCA_021820785.1 Pseudomonadota bacterium | reverse complement strand
CCAATACACCTGTGGCGGCTGTCGGGCGATGGCGTATTTCCACAGTGGGGATTACATGGGGGAGGACCCGACCTGCTTCTTCGATCCGATCGACCGTTCGACGGTGAGTGAGCACGAAGCGCAGACCAACGAGGTGTTCCGCAAGTACCTGCTCATGGCTCGCGCCGCGGGTGTCTATCGGCCGCCTGCCAGCGTGGCCGACGGCGCATCCTCGCGCCCGGGTCTCTACGGACGGCGCTGAGCGGCGCAGGTCCGTAGCCGATCCGCACACCGATCAGTCGGGCCGGATCTCGACGCCGCGCCAGAACGCGACGCGTCCGCGGATCGCCTCCGCGGCGGCTTTCGGTTCGGGGTAGTACCAGGCCGCATCGGGGTTGCGCGCCTCGCCGACCTTTACGGTGTAGTAATGCGCCGTGCCCTTCCAGGGGCATACGCTGAGTCGTTCGCTCGGCTCAAAGTACCGTCGATCGAGGCTTTCGGGCGGGAAGTAGTGGTTGCCCTCCAGGAGCACCGTGTCGTTGCTCGTGGCGAGCACCGTGCCATTCCAGATTGCCTTCATCATTGCACCTCTGAGGGGTCTGCCCCGAGCTTACCGCGCAACCGGTGGGCGCAGCACGCGCTCGAGCGCGAAGTCGAGCGACGCCTTGCCCGGACCCAGCGCCAGAATGGCGAGCGCGAGCGCGGCCCAGGGCAGGTGGAAATTCGCCCATCCGGTCGGATCGGTGAGCTGGATCACCCCCGTCATGACCAGCAGCGCCAAGGCGCTGAAGCGTGTGGCCAGGCCGGCGATGAGCAGGATCGGAAAGAGGACCTCAGCAACGGCGTCGATGTGGGCCAGCGCATCGGGCACGGGAAACGGGTAGCGGTGCCCGAGCAGATGCAGCCGGAACATCGACTCGAAGAGAAAGTCGGCGACCGGCGAGACGTGCCACCAGCCGCTCCATTTGGTCAGCCCGGATTTCAAGAACGGAATCGCGAGCGCGAGGCGTGCCGCCGGCGGTGCAAGCGCGAGGGCGCCGCAACGCAGTGCTGTGAGCGTGCGGGCGATGAGCGGCGGCATCACCGCCATGCGAGTGCGGGGGGCGGATAAGGGGCGGGTGAGCATGATTCAAGGACCTCGTGTGCGGCGGCGTTTCAGGTGGGCGGCCGTGATCCAGCCGCCCCCGAGCAGGGCGGTCAGGTGTTCAGTCAAATCGAAGCGTTCGTGGGCATTGCGAGCGCACTCGGTGGCATCGCCCAGGGTGCGGCCCGAGGCGAGCGCGGCGATGAATTCAGCCGCGCCGGGCGCTAGCGCGATGACCTCGACCTCGGCTTCAGGTCGGGCAAGCAGTGCATCCTGCGCACTCGCATCGAGTGCGATGGGCTCGGGGCCCGTGACGGAACCGTCGGTGACATTGAGCTGCCAGATCGTCAGCGCAGCGAAGCGCGAGCGGACCAGACGCACGGACGGGTGCAACGTCAAACACACGTCTGCGGCGCGGTCGGCGGGGATCCGGGCGAGTGCACCGGGGTCGAGCGGTGGCGCATCGGAGGCGTGATAGGCCTCGAGCCAGGCCCGTTCGATCCGCGCCACGTCGGGCAGGTACGCCCATGCGGCCAACGGTTCGAATCGATCGAGAAACGCGGCGAATTCCTGCCCGTATTCGAGCAGCACCGGTGAGCGGGGCAGGTGCCCGGCGACGAAGCGCCGAGCAGTCTCTTCGAAACATTCCGCCCCGAGCAGCCGGCGCACGGCCGGATAGCTTTGCGCGAGGGCGTCGATCAGTCCGGCGAGTACATTGTTGCGGTAGACGTCGAAGCGCTTCGCGTCGGGCAGACCGTCCGGTCCGGTACATCCGGCCGGCGGTGGCCGCTCGGGACACCGCAGTGCGCCGGCAAACCGTTCCTGCAGATCAGCCCAGGGCGACACGAGGCGTCTCTTGTGATGGCGCAGCGGCATGCAGCGCGCGATCGGCGCGCTCGGCCTGCGCAGCGAGTGCCGCCCATTGCGGCACATTCTGATCCCATTCGATCAGCGTCGGTACAGCGCCGAGGCGGGCAAGTACATGGTCGTACAGTGCCCAGACCCCTTCGGTGATCTCCCGGTCGTGCGCGTCGATCAGCAGCGGTCGGCCGCGCTCATCGACATCGGTGGCGAACCCGGCGAGGTGGATCTGGCGGACGTGCTCGAGCGGAAACTGCGCGAGGTAGCGGTGCGGATCCCATTGCTGGTTCGTGCAGGCGACATGCACGTTATTGACGTCGAGCAGCAACGCGCAGCCGCTGCGGCGCGCGACTTCGGTGAGGAAATCCGGTTCACCGTACGTGCTGGTCGCGAACGCGACATAGGTCGAAGGGTTCTCGAGCAGAATCTGGCGGCCGAGGCACTCCTGCACCTGATCGAGGTGCTCGCACACCCGCCGCAGCGTCTGGGCGGTGTAAGGTATCGGCAACAGATCGTTGAAGAATGCGCCGCCGTGTGACGACCATGCCAGGTGCTCGGAAACGAGCCCGGGCTGGTAGCGGCGCGCGAGGTCCGCCAGCCGGCGAAGATGCGCACCGTCGAGCGGGCCGTCCGATCCGATCGACAGCCCCACGCCGTGCAGCGAGAGCGGATAGTCGTTGCGGATCGCCGTGAGATAGCGGTGCGGGGGGCCGCCGGCGCCCATGTAGTTCTCGGCGTGAACCTCGAAGAACCCGATCTGCGGGTGGGCATCGAGGATCACCCCGTAGTGGGCGGCCTTCAGCCCGACGCCGGCCCTTGGGGGGACGACGTCGGGCTTCGGGCTCCGGGGCACGGTGTGTGTCACTGACATGACGGTGCGGACCGGGGGCGCACGCCGTGCGCCCCTCAGCGAGCACCCTCGGTGATTTTGCTGAGGCTGCCGTGGCCGTGAACGATCGTGACGTACGGGGTGGTGATCGCCGTGCAGGTTCCCGTCGGGACCAGCTTGAAGGCGTTGCCCTGGTAGTTGCGGCTCGCGGTGCCCGCGCAGGTGGTGCCGGGTCCGGCGTAGCAGTCGTTGTGCCCGGCGAGGGCGACGCCGAAGCAGCGGACGAATTTTCCGGTGTGCAGCTCGGCCATCGTGTGCTCGCGCTGTTTCATCATCATCGAGCCATTCATCGACATGCCGCCGGCCGTGGCGAGCGGAGCGGCGAGGGCGGTGACGAGTGCGCTGGCGACGGCGAGAGAGGCGGTGCGGGTGGACATGAAAGGTTCTCCAGATACGTGGATCAAGTTGTCCTGGCGCCGCCGGTTGCAGCGGCGCGCAGGTTCCGTTGCTGTATTCGGGCGGGCGAGCCAAAAGGTTACGGGGGGCATTGCGACCGGCGGCGAACCCTCTCGTGTAGCGCGCGGCAAGCGTGCAATATGTGCAGGAGCTCCCGTGCGTCACGGGTAGGGGGAATGGTGTCTCGAGCCTGGATCCAGCCGAACGGGTGCGACTGAAGTGGAATCCATTTATTACGTGTTGTCCTGGGCCTGCCATCGCAAGTGCCGGCATTGCTATGAGCCGCGATTTCGTCCCTACGTGCGCTCGGCGCTCGAGGCGGTGGTGAGGGAGGCCGAGCAGAATTTCCCGCGGATCATCGATCACTTCCCGTCGCGGTTGACGTATCTTGATCGCGAGCATCCGGCGCCGGATGGCAGCCCGGCGCAGCGGCCGGGTCGGATCATCCTTGCCGGCGGGGAAGTGCTGCTCGATGCGGTGCGCGAACGCGTGCTGTATCCGGCGATGCAGCGCATTCAGGCGCGCTATCGCGATCAGGAAGCTGTGGAGCTCATCGTGCAGACCACCGGAGATCTGGTCACCGATGCCATCGTGGACGATCTGCTCGCCCGCGGACTGACGACGTTGTCGGTCTCCGGCGTGGATGATTTCCATTCCGGGATGCAGGGCGAGGCGCGTCAGAGCGCCTTCAAGGAGCGCCTCTCGCGTCTGCTCGAATCCCACGGGTTGCGCAATGCCGCAGCACCGGTGCGCGCCGGGAACGAAGTGCCTCGGCCGCGTGGACCGACCTATAATTTTTTCGGAGCAACGCCGGACGCCTGGATCGGGCGGCTGTGGCCAAGGGGCAGAGCGTGGGACCATGGTCTCTCGACGGCCACGCTGGCGGACAATTTCTGCAACCGCTGGTCGGGTGGCCTGAATTTTCTTCAGCACCGCTACAGCGGCTCGGAGGTGTCCATCGATCCGGCCGGCAATGTGTTTCCCTGTTGCATCAAGACCCGCCTGCCGATTGGCAATCTGCTCGAGGATGATTTGATCGCCATCCTCGACTCACTGGCCGAAGAGCCGGCGTACACGGCCATCTCCGCCGGGCATCCGCAGCGCATGGGACTCGCCTACGGGTGGAGCGAAGCGCAGTTCGTGGCTGCCTCGAGCACGCACACGCCCAAGGGCGAGCCGTACGCGAATCTGTGCATCGGCTGCGACCGGTTTCATCAGGCCGTCCTCGGTCCGGTGATCGAAGCGGCCCGGGCCCGTCGCGCAGCAGCCCGGAGTGCGCACCCGTGAGAATCCGCTCGCTGATGTTCGGCGCGACCGCCGGGGTTTTGCTGGGGGCGCTCGCCCTGCGGCCGGCGTCGGCCGGGACCTGGCAGAGCGTACTGGCGCGGGCGCGCGGCCAGCACGTTTATTTCGACGCATGGGGCGGAAGTGGGCGCTTCAACACGTACATCGCGTGGGTGGCGCGTCAGGTCGCGGCCTGCTGCGACGTGACGCTGCGCGAGGTGCCGTTGGAGGATACCTCGCAGGCCGTGACGCAGGTCATCGCGCAGAAGGCCGCCGGCCAGAACCGCAACGGAACCATTGATCTGATCTGGATCAACGGCCCGAATTTCTACGAGCTGAAGCGCCGGGGCCTGCTCTAT
>JAKADE010000270.1 GCA_021820785.1 Pseudomonadota bacterium | reverse complement strand
GCACCTCGCCGATCGGATGGTGGTAGTAGCCGGCGGCCCACTGCAGCAGCTCGAGCAGCCCCGCATCGAACACCGGCCGGTCGTCCAGGGGTTCGAGCACGGCCTTGAGCTTCTCGGCAGCGACCTCCGAGTCCTCAGCGCTCGCCATGACCACCCCGACCCGCTGCTGGCGGCCGAAGGGAACCCGCACCCGCATCCCGGGCTGAACGTCGTGCCCCGCGGTGCGGTAATCAAAGAGCTGGCGCAGCGGCGTGGCGAGCGCGACACGGACAACGGGGGCGCGAGGCATGCGAAGTGCTTGGAATTTCCGCGGTAATGAGGGCCCGATGCCCGCCCCGTCGCCGTCAACTGACAGGATGGGGCCGCGTTATACGGGCTATGGCAAACTCTGTTACGCTCGCCTCGCCTTATAGCATGCCGGCTGCAGTACGCGGCGACGTGGATCGTTCAGCTTCGAATTCCCAGACCACACAGCATGCGCTCGGCCGGTTTCTGGCGAGCGTCGAGCTGAAGGCGTTCCGGATCGCGCAGGCCGCACTGCGGCACGAGCAGGACGCGCTCGACGCCGTGCAGGACGCGATGCTGCAGCTGGCCCGGGCTTACGCGGATCGACCGGCCGACCAGTGGAAGCCGCTCTTCTACCGCATTCTGGAGAATCGCATCCGTGATATGCAGCGGCGGCGCAGCGTGCGCGAGCGGATCATGGCATGGCTGCCGTTTGGGGCGGACGACGAAGAGCCGCTCGACCCGATCGCCGCAGCGCCGAGCCCGGAGCTGCCGGCATTGCGGCGGCTCGAACTCGACGAGGCCATCGCTGCGCTGGAGCGGGCGGTCGGCGCACTACCGCGCCGGCAGCAGCAGGTGTTCCTGCTGCGTACGCTCGAGGGTCTGGACGTCGAGCAGACGGCCCGCGCCATGGGCTGTTCGCAGGGCAGCGTGAAAACCCATTATTTCCGCGCGCTGCGCACGTTGCGCGCCGAGCTGAGTGAACTGATATGAGCGCGTTGGATTCTTCGACCGAGTTTGAACGGCGGCTGCGCGAACTGCTCGAACGGCAGGCGGATGCGACCAGCGGTCACGTGCGCTCCGGTCTGACTCAAGCCCGCCACGCGGCCCTGCTGCAGGCCGGTGAGCACCGGGGCGCGTGGCGGGAGGTGCTGGCGGGGCGGCGCCTGTGGGTGCCCGCCGCCGGCGTGCTCGCGGCCGTGGCGACCGGGGCGTTGCTGCTCGCGCCGCACCGGGCTGCGCGCTCGCCGTTGTCCGCCAGTGCCACGGCGGTGACGGCGCAGGACGTGCGGCTGCTGACCGACCGCGATGGGCTGGCGATGCTCGAGAACGGCGGCGGGCAGTTCTACGAGTGGGCGGCCGCTCAGGCGAGCGACCCGGGGGCGCCTGGGGCCGCCGCTGACGGGCCAAGCGAGCATGGCGGCTGAACGATGCAGCGGTGCAACGGCGGCGATGCTTCTGGCCGCGGCGCTCCTGCCCGCGGGCTGCGCCTCGGCGCCGCCGGCTGCCCCGAAGCCGGTGCCGGTGCGACTGCTGCAATACCTCGGCAGCAGCGATCCGACCGGCCAGGCCGAGCGCTCCGCGGGCGGCACCTGGCTCGGCTACCTCTCGCAGCTGAAGCTTCAGCCGGCGCCGCAATCCAAGGCACCGGTCGGCACGGTGGCTGCAAACCGCAAGGCGGGCAACTGATGGCCGGGGTCGTGCGCATCCTGCTCGTGGCGGCGCTGTTCCTGGCGGCGCCGGCGTGGGCGGCACCCCCGCCGTCACCGGGAAGCGCGGCCGTGGCGTTGCCCTGGTCGGCGCTCTCCCCGGCCCAGCAGAAGCTGCTCGGCGCCCTGCGCAGTCGCTGGGCGGCGCTGCCGCCGCAGCGCCAGCGGGCGTTGGTGCGCGGCAGCCGGATCTGGCTGCACCTCTCGCCCGCCGAACGCCGCAAGGCGCAGCAACGCTTCGCCCAGTGGCGGCGCATGTCGCCGGCGCAGCGCGCGCGCCTGCGCCAGCGCTGGCAGCAATTCAAGGCATTGCCGGCCGGGCAGCGCGCGGCGATCCGGCGCAGCTTCCGTGCGTTCCAGCGCCTGCCCGCGTGGCGGCGCCGCGCGCTGCGCGAGCGCTGGCGCTCGGCCACCCCCGCTCAGCGCCAGGCGATGATTCGACGTGTGCAGTTGCAGATGCAGCGCCAGCGCATGATCCGAAGGATGCGCCAGCTGCGGCAGATGAATCACGGGCCGCGCCTGCGTCTGCGGGGCATGCCGGCCGGGCGGCTGCTCGGACCCGGTCGGATGGGCGGCGGTCGCCCGCCGTGGCGCTGAAGGGTCGCTAGCCGAGCGCCTTGACCGCGGCAATCAGCTCCGAGCCGACTTTCTGCGCATCGCCGTACAGCATGCGCGTGTTGTCCAGATAGAACAGCGCATTCTCGATGCCGGAGAATCCCGCGCCCTGGCCTCGCTTGATGACGATCACGTTCTGGGCCCGATCGGCATTGAGGATCGGCATGCCGTAGATGGGGCTCGACTTGTCGGTGCGCGCCACCGGGTTGACGACATCGTTGGCGCCGATCACGAGCGCCACGTCCGCGGTCTCGAACTCGCCGTTGATTTCTTCCAGATCGCCGATCAGGTCATAGGGCACGCCCGCCTCGGCGAGCAGCACGTTCATGTGCCCGGGCATGCGGCCGGCGACCGGATGAATCGCGAAGCGCACGGTGACGCCCCGATCGATCAGCAGCTGGCACAGCTCCCAGATCTTGTGCTGCGCCTGCGCGACCGCCATGCCGTAGCCTGGCACGACGATCACCTTCTGTGCGAACGCCAGCATCACCCCGACGTCAGAGGCCTCGATGGGCTTGAGGCTCCCGCTGACCTCGCCGCCGCCTGCGGCGCTGCCTTCACCGAACCCGGAGAACAGCACGTTGCCGAGCGAGCGGTTCATGGCTCTGGCCATCAGCTGCGTGAGCAGCGTGCCGGCCGAGCCGACCACGGTGCCGGCGATGATCATCGCCGCGTTGTGCAGCGCGAATCCCTCGAAGCCGACGGCGAGCCCGGTGAGCGCGTTGTACAGCGAGATCACGACCGGCATGTCCGCCCCGCCGATCGGGAGCGTCATCGCGAGCCCGAGCAGTAGCGCGAAGATCAGCAGACCGGTGACGTACACGGTCGAATCGCCGGGGTGCACGATCGCGAGTACGCCGTGCAGCAGCGCCGCGGCGAGCAGCAGCAGGCTCACGATCTGCTGGCCGCGGAAGCGGATGCTGCGCTTGATCAGGCCCTGGAGCTTGCCGAAGGCGATCGCGCTGCCGCTGAAGGACACCGCCCCGATCAGTCCGCCGGCGACCGCAAGGGTGGTGCCCACCGCATCGCCGCTGCCGCCACGGTACAGCTCCACGGCCGCGATCGAGGCCGCGGCGCCGCCGCCCATGCCGTTGTACAGGGCGATCATCTGCGGCATGTTGGTCATGGCGACCCGCTTGCCGCTCCACCAGGCGAGCGCCGCGCCGAGCACGATGGCCGCGCTGATCAGCGGGTAATTGCTCATGCCCGGGTAGGCGAACGTCACGAGCGTCGCCACCAGCATGCCGGCGCCGGCCCACACGATGCCGCTGCGGGCACTCACCGGGGAACTCATGCGCTTCAGCCCGGTGATGAACAGGACGGCGGTGACGAAGTAGCTCGCCTGGATCAGCGAGCCGGCGCTCCACGGCGCCGCCGGTGCGGCCGGCGGCATCAGCGCTCCCCGGACGCCGAGCGGGGCGCCTTGCTCGATTTGAACATCTCCAGCATGCGCTCGGTCACGACGTAGCCGCCGACCGCGTTGCCGGCGGCGAGCAGGACGCCGATGAAGCCGATGGTCTTCTCGAGCGGGGTGTGCGCGCTGCCGAGTGCGACCATCGCGCCGACCAG
This sequence comes from Pseudomonadota bacterium, assembly GCA_021820785.1. Next base: position 963 of record JAKADE010000270.1, on the reverse strand, counting down.
CACGATGCCGTGCACGAAGTTCGAGCCGGACATCAGCGGGGTGTGCAGGATCACCGGCACCCGCGAGATCACCTCGTAACCGGTGAAGGCGGCGAGCATGAAAATGTAGAGCGCAACGATTCCGGTCATGGTCGTCCCCTCGGCGGGTCTTCAGCCTGACAGCGCCTGACGCGTCGGTTCGTGACGGATCTGCCCGCCGTGGGTGAGGCAGGCCTTGGCGAAGACCTCGTCCTCCCAATCGATGGCGAGTTCCCCCTGCTTGATCGCCGGGGACAGGAAGTTCAGCAGGTTGCGCGCGTACATCTCGCTGGCGTTGTAGGCGAGGTCGGCCGGCAGGTTCACCGGGCCGATGATCCGTACCCCCTGGTGCACCACGGTCTCCCCGGCACGCGTCAGCTCGCAGTTGCCGCCCTGTTCGGCGGCCAGATCCACGATCACCGATCCGGGCCGCATGCGCTCGGCCGCGGCGCGTGTGATGATCTTCGGCGCCGGCCGGCCCGGTACGGCCGCGGTGCTGATCAGCGCGTCCGCGGCGGCGATGCGCGCATCGAGGACTTCCTGCTGGCGGCGCTTCTCCTCCTCGGTCAATTCGCGCGCGTAGCCGCCGGCGCCTTCGGCGCTGACGCCGGTGTCGACGAATTTTGCGCCGAGGGAGCGGACCTGTTCGCGGGTCGCGCCGCGCACGTCATAAGCCTCGACCACCGCGCCGAGCCGGCGCGCTGTCGCGATCGCCTGCAGGCCCGCGACACCGGCGCCGATGACGAGCACCTGAGCGGGCCGGACCGTGCCGGCCGCCGTGGTCAGCATGGGCAGGAATTTCTGCAGGTGGTTCGCCGCAATCAATACGGCCTTGTAGCCGGAGATGGCCGCCTGCGAGGACAGCGCATCCATCGACTGGGCGCGCGAGATGCGCGGCACCAGCTCCATGGCGAAACTGGTGATGTTTCGTTCCTGCAGCGCGCG
>JAKADE010000269.1 GCA_021820785.1 Pseudomonadota bacterium | reverse complement strand
ACGATGCGCGCAAGCTCGAGGAGTTCCGCACTCGCGCCTACGAGAACCTCGCCGTCGATCACAGCGACGCGCCGGTGTATCTGGCGCCGTCCCGGGTCAACCTCGAGCTGACCCGGGAGCGCTGGCCGGACATCGTCTTCCGCGAGACACGCGAACACGCACTGTAGTGCAGCGGCGCACTTGCGCCGCTGCCTGATGCGTTCACCGGCTGGTCGGGTTGCCGTCCCGGCCGCCGCGGCTGCGTGAAATTACGTATTTCCCGGATGCACGCACAAGCGGCACCGTGCCGCCCTGAAGTGCGTGTCGTGGTCGCGGCCGCGCCGCTGCGTCCGTCGGGCCGGTCGATCAGGTCATGCACTCGACATTGCCGTCTCGCTTGGGCGAACGGGAAGCGAGGTGCATATGGCTGCTTTGCAACGGCAGGCAGTGCGGGCGCTGCAGCGGATTCAGCCGCTTCAGGCGCACGCGCTCATCGAGACGGCATTGCGCGAAATGTCGCGCGAGCGTCTGTCCGATCCGACGGTCGAGGTGGCACTCGAACAACTCCTGAGCGCGTTGCAGGGGCAGGCGCAGCTGAGCGTGTTCGGGCACGTCGCGGCGCGCTTCGACGTGTTGCGCTGTCTGCGCAATCAGCTGCGCATGGACATCGCCGAGGAGTCCGACGGCAGCATCCTGCAGCGGCCGATCGGCCGGCCGATTTTCATCACCGGCCTGCCGCGCAGCGGCTCGACCTTCCTGCACTCCCTGCTCGCGCTCGATCCACGCAACGTCGCGCCACGCAGCTGGCAGATGCTCTACCCGTTTCCGCTGCAGAGGCGCACCGGTCGCTCCGATCCGCGCCGCGCGCGCGTGGCGCGTCAGCTGGCGCTGTTCCGGCTTCTGGCGCCGGGACTCTCGCACATGCACCCGCTGAGCGCCGATGCTCCCCAGGAATGCACCGAGATCACCGGGCAGACGCTGCGCAGTCTGCGCTTCGATACCGTCTATTACATTCCGGCCTATCGGGACTGGCTGGACGGGCAGGGACATGAACCGGCCTATCGCTTCCACCGCAGGTTCCTGCAGCATCTGGATGCGCAGGGACCGCCGGGACGGCAGTGGGTGCTGAAGAGTCCCGATCACGTGTTCGCCCTCGATGCGCTGCGCAAGGTATATCCGGACGCACCGGTGGTCATGCTGCACCGCGATCCGCTGAAGGTGATCGCATCGGTCGCGAAGCTCACCGAGATGCTGCGCCGTCCGTTCACGCTGCAGCTCGATCGCGCCCGCATCGGCCGCGAAGTGTGTGATCGCTGGGCGGACGGCGCGCAGCGCATGATGTCCGTCGGCGGCGCCGCTGGAGGGATGCTGCACCTGCATTACGCAGATCTCGTCGGCGCGCCGTTGCACGCGGTGCGGCGCGTGTACAGCCACTGTGGTCTGACGCTCGGCACCGAGGCCGAGGAGCGCATGCGCGAGTCGCTGCGCCGTGCGCCGCGCGGCGGCTACGGGGTCCATCAGCACAGCCTGGAGGCGTTTGGACTCGATCCGCTGCAGGTGCGCGAGCAGTTCGTCCGCTACATGCAGGCGTTCGAAGTGCAGCCGGAGCGCACGCGCGCCACCGCAACGCCGGTGTTCACCGCGAGACCGGCATGAAGACGCAGCGCGTGCCCGCGCTGCTCCTCGGTGCTGCGGCGCTGGCCGCGCTGGTGATCTTTGCCGGCGCACGCAGCGTCGATCAGGCGCTCGTACGCGTCGGATTGGCGGGGCTGGCCGGCGTCGCACTCATCCGCCTCGGCGCCGTGGCGACGTGCGGATGGGCGTGGTACCTGATCGGCGCGCAGCTCGATGGCGCGCAGCCGTGGAAGTTCATCTGGGCCCGATACCTGCGCGACACCACGGCCGAAGTGCTGCCGTTCTCGCAGCTCGGCGGACTCGCCGCCGGAGTGCGTGCGCTGAACCTGGCGGGCATGGCGCCGCTGCCGGCGAGCGCTGCGCTGCTGGCCGATCTGCTCATCGAACAATTGGTGAAGATCCCCTACGTGCTGGCCGGCGCAGCCGTGCTGCTGCTGGTCGGAGCCAGGGGGAGCCCGGCGCGGCTCGTGGCCGCAGCGTTGCTGCCGCCGCTTGCGCTGATCCTCGCCGCCCTCATTGCGCGCCAGTGCGGCTCGGGGTGGCTGGAGCGGGCACTCGGGCATCTGGCACGCCGCTGGCCGGTGCTCGAGACGCACCGGCCACAGGCGCTGCGGGCGCTGCTCGGACCCTTGCTGCGCAGTGCGCGGCGCAGCGCGGCCGTGGCGGCGCACGGCGCAGGCTGGCTGCTCGGCGCGGTGCAGATCTGGTTCGCCTGCCGTCTGATGGGGCTCGCGGTCGGCCCTGCGCAGGCGCTGATCGTCGACAGTCTCCTCTGCGGACTGCGCACCGTGGGGTTCATGGTGCCGGCGGCCCTCGGGATCCAGGAGGCCGGCGCTGTGCTGGTGTGTGCGCTGGTCGGCGTCCCGGCGGCGCCGGCAGTGGCGCTGTCGCTGCTGCGCCGGCTGAGTGATCTGGTGCTCGGCGCGCCCGCGATCGGCGTGTGGCCGTGGATCGAGGGCCGCCGCGCGTTCGCCCGGCTGGCACAGAAGTGATGTGCGCGGAGGGCAACGATGCGACGGCCGCCGTGGTCACTGCGTTGCGGCAGAGGTGAGGGGCGCCGCAGCGTGCGGATGGCTGCCTTCGCGCTCGCCGCCGCGGGCCTGGGCGCGCAGGCGCAGGCGGCGTCGTTCAGCTGGCTCGACCCGGCCACGTGGCCGGCGATCCCCGTGCCGAACATTTCGCTCGATCCGACCAACGGGGCCACGCTCGGTCTCATCCCGACCGTGCTGCAGCACGACAGCACCGGTCGCATCGTACGCATCTTCGCGCCGGACCTCGTGCACAACAGCAATTTCGGCTGGGGCGGGCATCTGCGGCTGCTCGGCTATCCGTCGCCGGACACCCAGTACTCGCTCATCGCCGGGATCATGCAGAAGGTCGAGAGCCAGTTCGAGGCGCAGTACGAGACCGGGCTGAGCCGCACGGGACGATGGTCCGTCAGTACGGACTTCGATTACGAGCGCAGCGGCACGGCGCGCTTCTTCGGCATCGGCAACGCCACGCCGTTCGCTGCGCAGAGCGTCTTCACTGATCAGCGCCTGCGCATGCATCTGCGTTGGGGCTGGAACGTGACCCGCACCTGGCAGCTCGCCGCCACGCTGATCGTGCAGAAGGTCAGGGTCGGGGCCGCGCACCTGCCGGGCATCGATTCGATCACCGAGCGTTTCCCGCAGGCCGTCGGGCTCGGCACGACCCACGAGGTGCTGGAGCGGATGGCCGTCGTCTACGACACCCGTGACAGCGTCACGCTGCCCAGCCGCGGGATGGACGTCACCGTTTACGCCGGGACTGCGAGCCGCAACGGCGCACCTGACGGGGCGCTGTTCACCGAAGTCGGGATGGATGGCCGCTTTTACTGGTCGCCGCGCCGTTCACTCACGATTGCCGCACACTTCGACCTGCGCTACATGCCCTCGCTGCACGCCGCTCCGTTCTGGGCGCTGAGCAGCATCGGCGGGGAGAGCAGCGTGCTCGGTGGACGCCAGACGCTGCGCGGCTTCGGGGATGGGCGCTTCTACGGACGCAACTCGTTCGTCGCCAACCTCGAAGTCCGCCAGCGGGTGGCCGCATTCAATGCATTCGGCACACACCTGACGCTGCAAGTGGCACCGTTCTACGACACGGGTCGGGTGTTCGAGCACGGCTCGACGTTCCCGATCGGGCGCTTGCACAACGTGCTCGGCGTCGGTGTGCGGGGCATCGCCGCGCCGTTCATCGTCGGCTACGTCGATGTCGGCTACGGCGGCGAAGGCGCCGCCGTGTTCACCGGTATCGACTATCCGTTCTAGCCCGCGCGCAGCATCGAGCGGACCCGCTCGAGCTGGGCCCCGAGTCCGGCGACGGTGCGCTCCAGCTCCGCGATGCGCTCGCGCTCGGCACCGACCACGGCCGGCGGCGCATTGCTGACGAAGCTCTCGTTGGCGAGTCGGGCACGTACCTTGCCGAGGTCACCCTCGGCGCGGGCGAGGAGCTTCCCGAGTCGCTCGGCCTCGGCGGCCGCGTCGATCAGCCCTTCCATCGGCACGAGCAGCGTGAGTTCCCCGACCAACGCGGTCGCGGACTGCGGCGCCGGCTCATCGACCGCGAGCACCTGTGCGGAGTCGATGCCGGCGAGGCGCTCGAGGTAGGGACGATGGCGTTCGAGGTAAATCCGGTCCTGCGCGCAGGCCCCCTTCAGCAGCACCGGGATGCGGCGTGAGGGTGCGATGTTCATCTCGCCGCGGATCTGCCGCACCGCGAGCACGAACGCCTGAATCCAGCCGACCTCGCGCTCGCTCGCCTCGTCCGCCGGGAACTGTTCCGGCAACGGGTAGGGCGCAAGCATGATGGTCTCGCCGGCGCGACCGGCGAGCGGTGCGGCGCGCTGCCAGATCTCCTCGGTGATGAACGGCATGATCGGGTGCAGGGCACGCTGCAGCGCCTCGAGGATCTCCGCGAGCGTCCGCCGTGCACCGCGCTGCGCCGCGACGTCGGCGTTCTCGGCCTGCAGCACCGGTTTGGTCAGCTCCAGGTACCAGTCGCAGTACTCGTACCAGGTGAACTCGTACAGTGCGTTGGCGGCGTAGTCGAAGCGGTACTCGGCGAGCGCCTTTTCGACCGTCGCGAGCGCGCGCCCGAAGCGCGAGCGGATCCAGCGATCGGCGACCGAGAAGCTCGCCTCGGCCTGCCGGTCCTCCTGCTCGCACATCAGCGTGACGAAGCGCGCGGCATTCCACAGCTTGTTGCAGAAGTTGCGGTAGCCGGCGACGCGCGCCAGATCGAAGCGGATGTCGCGGCTCGGGGAGGCGAGCGCGGCAAAG
>JAKADE010000268.1 GCA_021820785.1 Pseudomonadota bacterium | reverse complement strand
ACGGAACTGGCGCTGCGGCAGGTCTCGAACGATCTGCGCGATGCCGCCTACTCCCTCGGCGCCGATGATCGGCGCGTGATCCTCGGGGTGTGCCTGCCGGCGGCCACGCCCGGCATCCTCACCGGGATCCTGCTCGCGCTCGCCGTGTCGGTCGGGGAAACCGCCCCACTGCTGTACACCGCCGGCTGGTCGAACTATCTCTGGGACGGGCACCTGACGCACTCGCCGATCGGTTATCTGACGTACGCGATCTGGACGTTCATCAACGAGCCGTTCGCCGCGGCGAACGCACTCGCCTATGCCGCAGCCCTGCTGGTCACCGGCTTCGTGCTGATCATCAACATCCTGGCGCGCGTCGTGCTCGACCGGCGCGCCCGCCAGCACTGAGGCGCCGCTCAGGGGGCCGGCGGTGACTCCCCGGCATGCTGAAGGTCCGCATCCTCGGCGTCCTGACGCCCGTAGGTGCGGAACTTCTCGACCACCCGCGCCATCTCGGCCGCATCGAGCAGCGTCACGCCACCGATCGCGAGCGCCGTAGCGTATTGCGCGGCGAGGTCCTCGACGTGCGCCGCCAGGCTGAGCGCGGCGGTGACGTCGGCCCCGAGTGCGATGATCCCGTGATGCGCCAACAAACAGGCGCGGCGATCTTCGAGCGCCGCCAGCACGGCATCCGAGAGCGCCTGCGTGCCGAACGTGTGGTAGGGAGCACAGCGGATGTCGGTGCCGCCCGCGACCGCCACCATGTAATGAAACGCCGCGATGCCTCGCCCCGTGCAGGCGAGCGCCGTGGCGTGCCGCGGATGCGCGTGCACGATGGCGCCCGCCTCAGGGCGCGCGGCCAGGATGTCGCGGTGGAAGCGCCACTCGCTCGAGGGCCGGCGGCGGCCATACCAGCGCCCGTCGAGGCGCATCAGCGGAATGTCCTCCCGCTCGAGCGAGTCGTAGGGAAGCCCGGTGGGGCTGACGAAAAAAGAATCCGCATCGCGGCGGATGCTCACGTTGCCCGACGTCCCCTGCGTCAGCCCGAGCCGCTGCAGATCGCGGCACGCCTCGATGAGCGCATGGCGCAGCTGCCCGTCGCGCGCCGCACCGCTCATGCCGCGCGCTCCGGGTACAGCTGCAGCAACCCGGCGCGGCTCGCGGCGCACACGCCCCGCTCGGTGATCAGACCGGTCACCAGACGGCGCGGCGTCACGTCGAAGGCGAGATTCAGCGCCGGGCTCGTCTCGGGCACCACGCGCACCCGCTCGGGCCGACCGGCCGCTCCGAGACCGGTGATGTGTGTCACCTCGTCCGGATCGCGCGCCTCGATCTCGATGTCCCGTCCCTCCGTGAGCGTCCAGTCGAGGGTGCTCACCGGCAGCGCGGCATAGAACGGCACGCCGTTGTCGTGGGCGGCGAGCGCCTTCAGATAAGTGCCCACCTTGTTGCACACGTCCCCGCCGGCCGTGGTCCGATCGCTGCCGACGATGACCAGATCCACCTCGCCGTGCTGCATCAGATGTCCGCCGAGGTTATCGACGATGACGGTGTGCGGCACGCCGTGTGCGCCGAGCTCGAATGCCGTCAGCGATGCGCCCTGATTGCGCGGACGGGTCTCGTCGACCCAGACGTGAACGTCGATGCCGGCATCGTGTGCCGCGTAAATCGGCGCCAGAGCCGTCCCCCAGTCCACGCAGGCGAGCCAGCCGGCGTTGCAATGCGTCAGGACGTTCACCCGGCGCTTGAGGTGCTCCGAGCGCTCACGAATGAGCTTCGCGCCGTGCATCCCGATGGCCCGACACTGCTCGACATCCTCCTCGCAAATACGACCTGCTTCGGTAAATGCCGCGGCGGCGCGCTGCGCCACCGGAAGCGGGGCGAGGCTGCGGCGCACTCTCTCCAACGCCCAGGCGAGATTGACCGCGGTCGGGCGCGTCGCGCGCAGCACCCGCGCGGCCTCGGCGATGCGTTCGTCAGAGGCGTCCTCTCGCAGCGCGAGCGCCAGACCGTAGGCCGCCGTCGCGCCGATCAGCGGCGCGCCCCGCACGATCATGGTGCGGATCGCGTGTGCGGCCTCCTCGAGGCTCGTCAGGTCCCGCGTCTCGAACTCGAACGGCAGACGGGATTGATCGATGACCCGCACGGCACCCGACGCCAGCGGCCAGATGGTGCGAAAGGCAGTGCCTGAGATGTTCATGGCGCGCATTCTAATCGGTCGGGTTCGGCACCGCGGCGACGCTCGTCAGTCACGCCCTCGACGCGCGGTACGGCCGAGCTATTGACAGCGCTGACATTTCAATTATCGTACCGGGTGGACGCGCATTGCCGCGACACACGGCCCGCACGCTCTCGGGCGCCCGCGCCGACGCGGACCGCCGAGCCGCAGGCGCGCGGGCGGCGTGATGCGCCGCGTCGATGCCCTCGCGATGCGCCGACGGCGCGCCGCAGGTGACAGTGTTTTCAAGACGCGGGCATCGGCCGCGCAGGAGCGTGTCGTGAGCACAACCATTCGTCGGCCCGGATCGAGCCCGTACCACCGACGCCGGCGCCTACCGATCGGCGCTGCGGCGCTCAGTACGCTCCTGGCGCTCAACACCCTCGCCGCGCTCGGCGCGAGCGCACACCGTCCAACGCTGCACGCGCTCGGTCCCTACAACGCCACCTTCCTCGCCGGCGGCATTGGCTTGAAGCGGCCGCTGCCCGGCACCGCGCCGCTGCTGCGACCCGGCGCGGCATGGTCGATCAGCGCCTGGGTGCGACCCGCGCTGCATCAACCGGGCACTGTGATCCTCGGCGGCTTCGGCACGGTCCGCGGCGCGCACTGTGACTGCCTGGCTCTGGCGGATGGCCGCGTGCAATTGCACCTCAGCGGCGGCGCGTCGCTGCGCACGACGGTGGCGCTGCCTCCCGGCACCTGGAGTGCGCTCGCCGCAACGTATGACGGACAGTTCGCGCGCCTCTATGTCGACGGTCATCAGGTCGCCGTGCGCAGCGCGACGCCCGCGGCCGCACCGGCACAAATCACCCTCGCGCCGCTCGGCGCCGGACCGCATTTCGGGGGCTCCGTCGCGCACTGGCGCATCCAGGGGCGCGCACTGAGCGCAGCGGCGCTCCAACACCTCGCCGCGGCGAAGCCGCGGGTCGGACTCATCGAGTTCTATCGCGTCGGCGCCGGCTGGCCGCTGCAGAAGCGCTCCTGGCGCGGCCTGCAGCATCCGCAGCCCGCCTGGACGCTGCCGAAGTCGCGCGAGACGCTCGGGCACTGGCCACAGCCGCCCGAGGCGGCGAGCCGCCGGACCTACCCGCAGGCCGAACCGGTGCGAGCGCAGCCGGCCCTGCGCCACAGCGGCCCCGGCCGCTGGGTGCTCGAGCGCTGGCAGCTCGAGCCGGCCCCGAAGGTACCCGTCGGCGGTGCGGTGCTCTCACAGGACACGTATTCCACGGCGAGTTGGTACCCGGCCGTCGTTCCCGGCACAGTGCTCACCACGCTGGTGGCACGCGGGCGCTACCCTGACCCGTACTACGGGCTGAATGATCTGCTCATCCCCGAGCGGCTCGCGCGCCAGGCCTATTGGTACCGCACCGCCTTCGTGGCCCCAAAGCGCTGGGACGGCCGCGAGCTCACGCTGCGCTTCGATGGCATCAATTACGCCGGCACGATCTGGCTCAACGGCAAACGGATCGGCACGACGCGCGGGGCATTCCGGCGCGGCCTGTTCAACGTGAGCACCGACATCATCCCGGACCGGCTGAACGTGCTGGCGGTGCGCGTCGTGCCGCCGCCGCACCCCGGCATCCCCTACGAGAAGTCGATCGCCGCCGGCCCGGGCAACAACGGCGGACACCTCGCACTCGACGGACCGACCTTCATCGCCACGGAGGGATGGGACTGGATGCCGCCGGTGCGCGACCGCGATACCGGCCTGTGGCAGCAGGTGGTGATTCACTCGAGCGGCAAGCTGCTGCTGCACGCCCCGCACGTCGTGACGCATCTGCCGCTGCCGAAACTGAACCGCGCCGACGTGTCGATCGGCGTCTCGCTCGAGAATCGGCATCGGCACGCCGTGCCGGCGACGCTGGTGGCGAGCTTCGGCGGCATCACGGTGCGCGACACGGTGCGCCTGCCGCCAGGCACGACTCGCATCCACCTGACACCGGCCTCGTTTCCGGCGCTGCGCGTGCGCCACCCGCACCTGTGGTGGCCGAACGGCTACGGCGCTCCGTACCTGTATCGGCTGACGCTGCGTGTCTACGACGATGCACTGCCGTCCGGCCGCCGGCGCGCGGCGGATGAGCGCACGCTGCACTTCGGCATCCGCGAAATCAGCTATGAGTTGTCGCTGTTCGGTCGCCGGGGCCAACTGCGCCGGGTCGTCGTGGATCCGACCGTCGGACGGCTCGACGGCACCGGCCCACTGATCGACGTGCGCCACCGCGCCATCAACCGCACACCCAACGGGTGGGCCGCCTCACTGACGCGCGCCGCGCAGCACTCACCGGCCGTACGCCCGGTGGGCGACACCTCGCTCGCGCCGTACCTGGTCATCCGCGTCAACGGCGTACGGATCGCGGCTCGCGGCGGCAGCTGGGGCACGGATGATGCGATGAAGCGCATCTCCCGCAAGCGACTGACACCGTACTTCCGCCTCACCCGCCAGGCGAACCTCGACATCATCCGCAACTGGCTCGGCCAGGACACCGAACCGTCCTTCTACCGCCTGGCCGACCGCTACGGCCTGCTGGTGCTGAACGATTTCTGGGAATCGACCCAGAACTTCCAGCTGCAGGCCGAAAACCCGCAGCTGTTCCTCGCCAACGCCCGCGACGTGATCGAGCGCTACCGCAACCATCCGTCGATCGCGGTCTGGTTCGGGCGCAACGAGGGCGTTCCGCAGCCGATCATCAACGACGGCCTCGCGCGGCTGATTGAGAC
>JAKADE010000267.1 GCA_021820785.1 Pseudomonadota bacterium | reverse complement strand
GATCCAGGGACCGGGGCCGTAGTGCGTGCCGGCCATCTGACTGGCGAGTCCGAGCGGATCGCTGTAGTCGACCACCGCCTCGCGCGAGCCCATCATCATTTGGACGACTGGACGTACGAACCCCGCGGCGTTGGTGAAGGTCATGCGCACCCACTGCGCGGCGATCGTACGGGCCGAGGCATCGGGGTTCCAGGCGAGCCGGCCGAAGACATACCAGTTCGATTGGTTGAAGATCGAGCCGCACCAGTTGCGGTCCGAGCCGATATTGGCGACGCCGGCGATCGCGGTGTCGTGCTGCCCGTAGAGTGATCCGTCGATCACCCGCGCGACGGTCGAGTCCGGGCCGCGGGCCCAGGTATCGGCGCGCAACGCTTCCTGGTACAGGGTGCCGAGATACACGAGGCTGGTCTGCTGGCCCAGGTACTCCTTGGTGATCTCCAGTTCGAGCATCAGATGGGTGTGCGGCATCGCGCCGAACAGCGGATGAAAGGGCTCGCGCGGCTGAAAGTCGAGCGGGCCATTCTTGACCTGCAGGATCACGTTGCGGTCGAACTTGCCGTCGAGCGGCTTGAAGATATCGTAGGACTGGCGGACTCGATCCTCGGAGTGCGGGTTCGTCGAGTAGACGAACGCACGCCACATGACGATGCCGTGGTAGGGCGCGAGCGCCCGGGCGAGCAGATTGGCGCCCTGGGCCTGGGTGCGACCGTAGTTTTCAGGTCCCGGCTCCCCCTCGGAATCCGCCTTCATCAGAAAGCCGCCGAAATCGGGCACCGCCCGATAGATCTCGGCGACCTTGGTCCGCCACCAGGCTTGCACCGCCGGATCGAGCGGATCGGCGCTCGAGAGCCTCCCCACCGTGATGGGTGCGCTGAACGGTACGGACAGGTAGACGCGGATCCCGTAGGGGCGCAGCACTTTGGCGAGCGCAGCGACCTTGGTGAGGTACAGCGGGGTGAGGATCCACGGACTGGCGTTGACGTTGTTCAGTACGACGCCGTTGATCCCGACCGACGCGCACGCGCGTGCGAAGTCGATGTACCGCGGAGAGAGATACTCCGGCAGTTCGCGCCACTTCCAGATCGAATCGCCCGCGTAGCCACGCTCGACGCTGCCGTTGAGATTGTCCCAGAAGTCGAGCACGCGGCGACGGATTTTCGGCCGCGAGGCAATGGCGAGCGGCTCGAGCGGCTGGCGAGTCTGCATCTGGCGCAGGAAGCGGAAGACTCCGTAGAGCACGCCCACGTCGGTGTTCCCGGCGATCACCGTGACGCGGCGCCCGTGAAGCTGAAGCGTACGGATCACGTAGCCCTGCCGGCCGAGCCCGCGCAGGCCGAGGTGCAGCGGACGGAGCAACGGCGCGCTCTGAGGTGTGCCGAGCACGATTGCGCCATTGCGGGTGACGGTCGACTCGGTTGGCACCGGACGTGCCAGCATTCCCGTGAGCCCGCGCTCGAGCTCCTCGGTTGCTGCTCGCAGCGTCGGGGAATGCGCAGCGCCGGGCACCAGCTCGCGCGCCGAGCGGCGGTAGCGGTGCAGCCACGCGCCGTGTACCGGAACGTAGCGCAGCCAGAGCCGGTAACCGTCCTCGGCGTGAGCTGCAGCAACGAGCGTCGGCAGGGCGAGCAGGGCCATGGCCCCGAGGACTGTTGCGCAGCGCCGTGCTGCCTGGATGAACTGCGACATGCGCCCCCCGACGATGAGCGTGTGATTGCGTTGCAAAATGATACCGCTACCAGTACGCTCCGGGCAATGAAACCGAAGCAGCTGAGCGAGGCGACGCTGGCGCAGGTGAGTGCGTCGGTCGCCCGTCCGCGCTACGCGCGCGAAGCCTCTCGAGTGGGGTGGCTGCACTTTGGCCCCGGCGCGTTTCACCGCGCGCATCAAGCGTACTACGCAGATCGGCTGCTCGAGAAGGATCCGCGTTGGGCGATCTGCGCCGTGGCGCTGCACAGCAGCGCGGTTCGCGATGTTCTTGCGCCTCAGAATGGCCTGTACTGCCTGGTCGAGCTTGCCGAAGCGGTGCGACTGCGCGTGATCGGCGCGCTGCGCGAGATCCTCGTGGCACCGGGCGAGCAGCCCGCCGTGTTTGCGCGCCTCGAAGCACCTGAGACGCGCCTCGTGACGCTCACGGTGACCGAGAAGGGTTACTGTCTAGGGGGCGATGGGCGCCTCGACCTCGAGCACCCCGATATCGCACACGACCTGCGCGCCGACGGCGCGGTGCGCAGCGTCATCGGATTTCTCGTCGAAGGGCTTCGCCGCCGGCGCGCGCTCGGTACGGCACCGTTCGCGGTCGTCAGCTGTGACAACCTGCCGGACAATGGACCGACGCTGCGCGCGGCGGTCACAGCATTCGCCGCTGAGCGTGATCCGGCGTTCGCACGCTGGATTGAGCAGGAAGTGTCTTTTCCGCGGACCATGGTCGACAGCATCACGCCGGCCACCGATGCAGACCTGATTGCGCGCGTCGCCGCCGAGAGTGGCTTGTACGACGCCTGGCCGGTACAGCGCGAACGCTTCACGCAGTGGGTGATCGAGGATGTTCCGGCGGTGCGGGTTGCAGACTGGGCCGCAGCTGGCGTGACGTTGGCTCGGGACGTGTCGGTCTATGACCGCGCCAAGCTCCGAGTGGTCAACGGCGCGCATTCCGCGCTCGCGTATCTGGGCTTGCTACGCGGCCACGTGACGGTGGCCGAAGCGATGCGCGACCCGCAGCTTGCGCAATTTGTCGAACGCATGTTGCGCGAGGAAGTTGCCCCCAGTTTGCGCGCGAGCGAGTCGCTCGACGTCGTGGCCTATATTGAGGCAGCGCTCGAGCGATTTCGCACTCCGAGCATCAAGCATCAGCTTGCGCAGATCGCCTGGGACGGCTCGAAGAAACTTCCGGTGCGTCTGCTGCCGAGCGTCGTCGATGCGATGGCGGCAGGGCGGTCATTCGCACGTCTCGTCCTGGCGCTTGCCGCCTGGATGCGCTTTGTGGTCGGGCGGGCGCGCGCCGGCGCAGAGCTCACCGATCCGCAGGCCGATCGGCTGCTCGCCGTGGGCCGGGCCTGTATCGATGAACCGCAGCAGGACGTCGCTGGATTTTTGAGTCTCGAAGACATCTTTCCACCGGCTCTTGCGGGGGGGGCTGAATTCAGATTGGCGGTTATGAACGCGTACCGCGCTCTGGGCGTCGACGGCTCGCTGCTGGAGGATGGGTGCGGGTAGAGCCCTGCGGCAGTCCCGCACGGTGGTCGCCGGCGCCTCTGTACCAAGGAAGCCGGGGTCTGCGTTCGCAGAGGTACTAGAGATGTCGGGCTTTCCGGGCGTGTCACGACCGGCGGGCGATCTGTGCGATGTCGAGCGAATCAAGATCACGACGGGGGCGGCGGATGAGGCACATGACGGCGATCGGTGGGTGGGCGGCGCTGTATCGCAGTGTGGTCTCTGGCTTGCTCGGATGGACGGTGCTCGCGGCGGTGCTGCTGCCCGGAGTGGCACATGCCGCTGCAGTGGTCGAGAGAATCGGCGACGGCATCATCGTCATGCCGCGCGCCGGGGCGGCACGGCGAGTACGTCTGGAGGCACTTGCGCCACAGATCATCCGGGTGACGGCGTTTCCCGGTTCTGACCTGACGTTGGCGAAAGACCTTATGGCGGTTCCTATCCACCGTGCGGGCGTGCCCTTCACGGTGCACCAAACCGGCGATACCGTTGCGCTCAGCACCCCGGAACTTACCGCGCAGGTGCGCCTGGACGACGGCCAGGTTACTTTCCGCAACGCACGTGGTCGGGTGATCTCTCGCGAGCTGCCGGGCGGCAGCAGCTTCAGGCCGGTGACGATCGATGGCGATCGGTACTTTGCGATTCGTCAGCAGTTCGAATCGGTCCCGGGTGAGGCGTTCTACGGACTCGGGCAGCACCAGACCGGCCTCATCGATTACAAAGGGCGCAGTCTCACGCTTGCCCAGCACAACATGAGTGTGGCCGTGCCGTTCGTCGTGTCGAGCCGTAACTACGGCATCCTCTGGGACAATACCTCGATCACGCGGTTCGGTAACCCGCGGCCATGGCAGCAGCTCGCCAAGAGCCTGGTTCTCTACAATGACCACGGTCAGCGCGGCGGGCTCACGGCCCGCTACTACGTGCACCGCAAGCTGGTGCTCGAGCGGACCGAGCGCAATATCGATTATGAATATTTAACCTGGCACGGGCACTATCCGCCTTCATTTCCCAAGGCGCTCGTCAATCTGCCACACGTGAAAGTCGTGTGGACGGGGCAGATTGAGGCCCGCACCAGCGGGCTGCACACCTTCAGCCTGTACGGCAGCGATGATCAACAGCTGTGGATCGGCGGGCATGAGGTCATCGACGCGTGGCGGCAGAACTGGAATCCTTGGTATCGGAACTTCCGGGTGCGCCTGCAAGCCGGTCAACGGGTTCCGATCCGTCTGGTCTGGCACCGCGAGGGGGGGTATATCGCGCTGCTGCACCGTCCGCCCCGCCCGGCTGCGGTGCGCCGCCGCCTCTCGCTGTACTCGCAAGTCGGACGGGCCATCGATTACTACTTCATCCACGGAGCGAACCTCGATCAGGTGATTGCTGGATACCGTTACGTCACCGGCCGGGCTGTGCTGCTGCCCCGCTGGGCATACGGATTCTGGCAGAGCCGGGATCACTATCAGACCGAGCGCCAGCTGCTCGGGGTGGTGCAGAAGTACCGTGCGCTCGGCATTCCGCTCGACAACATCGTGCAGGATTGGCGCTATTGGAAGGATGATGCCTGGGGCTCGGATCGCTTCGATCCGAAGCGCTACCCGCATCCGCGTGCGATGGTTGCCAAGATTCATACGCTGCACGCGCACTTCATGATTTCGGTCTGGCCGAAGTTTTATCCGAGGACCCGGAATTTCAAGGCGCTCGCCAGGATCGGCGGCATGTT
>JAKADE010000266.1 GCA_021820785.1 Pseudomonadota bacterium | reverse complement strand
GACATCTGGGTGGTGCGCCGCAACCCCTACCTGCAGGACGATCTGCTGGAGAACGCGCGCCGCCGCCGGCTGCTGATCCAGGCGCTGCATCATCGGCTCACGGCGATCGACCGGCGGCGCGACACCGAGCAGGGCGAGCGCTTCGAGCTGGTCGGGGAGCTCCTCGCCGCGGCCCGCAACGCCGTCCAGGCGTTCGAACAGGATTTCACGACATGGGGCGCGCTGCGCCGGCGCACGCTGCGCGCGCTGCGCCGCCACACGCGCTCGGACAATATCCGCTTTGACGCCTACGCGCGCGTCTCGCACGTCACGGACGCGACCGACTGGCGCGTGGAATACCCGTTCGTGGTGCTCACGCCGGATTCCGAGGCGCAGATCCCGGCGCTGGTACGCGAGTGCGTCGAACTCGGACTGACCGTCATTCCGCGCGGCGGCGGCACGGGCTACACCGGCGGCGTCGTGCCGCTGACACCGCTCTCGGCGGTCATCAATACCGAGAAGCTCGAGCGGCTCGGCCCGGTCGAGGCGCGGGCGCTGCCGGGCTGCGAGGACCCCATCCCGACCGTCTTCACCGAGGCGGGCGTCGTGACGCGCCGCGTCGCCAATGCGGCTGCGGCCGCCGGGCTGGTGTTCGCGGTCGATCCGACCTCGGCGGATGCCTCCTGTGTCGGCGGCAACATCGCGATGAATGCCGGCGGCAAGAAGGCGGTGCTGTGGGGCACCGCGGTCGACAATCTCGCCTGGTGGCGCATGGTCGACTGCGACGGGAACTGGCTCGAAGTCACCCGTATTGCCCACAATCGCGGCAAGATCCACGACGTCGAGACCGCCGAGTTCGATCTGGTGTGGAAGGACGGGCACCATCCGCCGGAGAGCGCGCCGGAGCTGCGCCGCGAGCGGCTGCAGATTCCCGGACGCCGGTTCCGCAAGGTGGGGCTCGGCAAGGACGTCACGGACAAATTCCTCGGCGGCCTCCCCGGTGTGCAAAAGGAAGGCTGCGACGGACTGATCACCTGCGCGCGCTGGGTGCTGCACCGCAGCCCGGCGTACACGCGCACCGTGTGTCTGGAGTTCTTCGGCCAGGCGCGCGATGCCGTACCGTCCATCGTCGAGATCAAGCAGTACCTCGAGGGCTTGGCGCCGCGCGGCGTGCAGCTCGCCGGCCTCGAGCACCTCGATGAGCGCTATCTGCGCGCAGTGGACTACACGACCAAGTCCAAGCGCGGCGCATTCCCGAAGATGGCCCTGTTCGGCGACATCGTCGGCGACGATGAGTCCGAGGTGGCAAGCGCCGCCTCGGCAGTGGTTCGCCTCGCCAATGCGCGCACCGGCGAGGGGTTCATCGCAGTCAGCGCCGAGGCGCGCCGCACGTTCTGGCTCGACCGCTCACGTACCGCGGCGATCGCACGTCACACCAACGCCTTCAAGATCAACGAAGACGTGGTGCTGCCGCTCGAGCGCATGGGCGAGTACACCGACGAGATCGAACGGATCAACATCGAGTTCTCGATCGCCAACAAGCTGGCGCTGACCGAGGCTCTCGAGCGGCTGTTCGAGGCGAAACTCCCGCTGGCACGCAGTGACGACCCTGAAGTCGCCAACCTGCCGTACGAGGAAGTGATCGGCGAGCGCATCGAGCAGACCCGCCGCCTGCTCGCCCTGACGCGCAGGCGCTGGCAGTGGCTGCTGGCGCACATGGACATCCCGCTCATCGATGCGATCGAGGAACTGGCGCATCTGGGCACCGACGTGCCGCCCGAGCAGCTGCGCGGATGTGCCGCGCGGGCTCCGGGGGTCCGGGTCTTCGAAGCGCTGCAGGACCGTACGATCCGCGTCTCCTGGAAGCGCGAACTGCGTGCGCCCCTGCGGCAGATCTTCGGTGGCAGCGTATTCGCCCCGGTCATCAAGGCCTGCGAGGAGACGCACAAGCGGATCCTGCGTGGTCGCGTATTCGTGGCTCTGCACATGCACGCCGGCGATGGCAACGTGCACACGAACATCCCGGTCAATTCGGATGATTACGAGATGCTGCGCTCGGCCACTGCGGCCGTCACTCGCATCATGGGCATCGCGCGGCGGCTCGACGGGGTCATCTCCGGCGAGCACGGCATCGGCATCACCAAGCTCGAGTTCCTGAGCGAGGAGGAGACCCGGGAGTTCCGCGATTACAAGCAGCGCATAGATCCCCAGGGGCGCTTCAACCGCGGCAAACTGCTGCCGGGCGCAGATCTGTCGAACGCGTACACGCCGAGCTTCAACCTGCTCGGGCACGAATCGCTGATCATGCAGCAGTCGGCAATCGGCACGATCGCCGATTCGATCAAGGACTGTCTGCGCTGCGGCAAGTGCAAACCGGTGTGCGCCACACACGTGCCGCGCGCGAACCTGCTGTACAGCCCGCGCAACAAGATTCTCGCCACCTCGCTGCTGATCGAGGCCTTCCTCTACGAGGAGCAGACCCGCCGCGGCGTCAGTCTGCGTCATTGGGACGAATTCGCCGACGTCGGTGACCATTGCACGGTGTGCCACAAGTGCGTGACGCCCTGCCCGGTCGACATCGACTTCGGCGACGTCTCGATGGCTATGCGCGACCTGCTGCGCCGCATGGGCAAGCGGCGCTTCAACCCCGGTACGGCCGCCTCGATGTTCTTCCTGAACGCCACCTCCCCGGAGACCATCCGCCTGACGCGCACGGCGATGATCGGCTGGGGATACAAGGCGCAGCGGCTCGGCAACCGGCTGCTGAAGGGCCTGGCGCGCGCCCAGACCCAGCATCCGCCGGCCACCACCGGCCGGCCGGCGATACGCGAGCAGGTGGTGCATTTCGTCAACAAGAAGATGCCGGGCGGCCTGCCGAAGAAGACTGCCCGGGCGCTGCTCGACATCGAAAATGCCGCCTACGTACCGGTGATCCGCGACCCGGCGCTCACCTCGAGCGACACCGAGGCGGTGTTCTACTTCCCGGGCTGCGGATCGGAACGGCTGTTCTCGCAGGTCGGACTCGCCACGCAGGCGATGCTCTGGCACGTCGGCGTGCAGACCGTGCTGCCGCCGGGATACCTCTGCTGCGGCTACCCTCAGCGTGGTGCCGGGCAATTCGACAAGGCGGAGAAGATCACCACGGACAATCGGGTGCTGTTCCACCGCGTGGCCAACACACTCAACTACCTCGACATCCGCACCGTCGTGGTCAGCTGTGGAACCTGCTACGACCAGCTGCAGAGCTACAAGTTCGAGGAAATCTTCCCCGGCTCGCGCATCATCGACATCCACGAGTACCTGATGGAAAAAGGCGTGCAGCTCGAGGGCGTCACCGGCACGCGCTACATGTATCACGATCCCTGCCACTCGCCGATCAAGCAGCACGACCCCCTGAAGGTCGTCAACGCCCTGATGAACGAGTCGCGCAACGGTCGGATCGACAAGAACGATCGGTGCTGCGGGGAGTCCGGAACGCTTGCCATCACCCGGCCCGACGTGTCGACGCAGGTGCGGTTTCGCAAGGAGGAGGAGGTGCGCAGCGGTGCCGCGCAACTGCGGTCAGCGGGCGCCGAACGCGTCAAGATCCTCACCTCCTGCCCGTCCTGCCTGCAGGGGCTGAAGCGCTACAACGAGGATGCCGATCTCGATGCGGATTACATCGTAGTCGAGATCGCCAGGCACGTCCTCGGAGAAAACTGGATGGCCGAGTACGTGGCCCGCGCCAACAGCGGCGGTATCGAGCGGGTCCTGGTGTGAGGGTGAGCGCGGACCCTCAGGCCGCCGGCACCTGAATGCTCACCGGTACGTTGAAGCGCGAGTACTGCACCACAGTGGTGTGACCCGCGCCGCTCAGTACCGCACGCACCGGCAGATCGTGCGCGCCGATGTACCAGGTCTGCGTGATGCTCTTGAGCACGTAGCGGTAGACGTGCACCGGCTGTCCGTCGAGCTTCTGCACCCCGAGATCCTGCAGCGTGCGGCGCACCTGGGCCTGCTGCGCAGCATCGAACAGGTGGATGTGCACGGTGCGGGCGATCGCGGCGCCATAAGCGGCGGGAAGCTTCATCTCGTGGCCCGCCATGTCCATGTAGACGTCATTGCCGACGATGATCTCGGTAATGTTGGGGGCCGGCTGCACGCGCCAGCGATTCGGCGCCTCGTAATCCATCGTGAGCGTCTTGCCGCCCGGCATCTGCATCACCGCGTGCCATGACGCGGCGTGCTTCAGCGCCGCCTCCGAGCGCTGGAGCGCGCTGAAGACCCCCGCATGAGCGCTGCCGCTGCCGACCATGACGGCCAATGCCAGAACCCTGCTGAGCTGCTGCTTCATCGTCGTTCTCCCCCGGTATCGGCAGGTCGTGCGGGCCGCCCGTCTTCACCGCGAGCATAGCCATGGCGGCAACAGCGAGCAATGGCCACCCGACGGCCATTGCGCGCCCGGCGTGGCGCGTCCTGTGATCGCGTGCGGGCCGGGCACCATCGGATCCCCGGGGGCCGCGAGCTCGTCGCTGCTCCGGGGGGAGACACCCGGTACACTGCCGTCAAACGCGGAGTGACGCACCGTGTCAGGCGTTGAATGCCCTTCGGGTGCGGGGGAAGAGCCGACCCGAAAGCCATGCCATCATCAGCGTCCAGTAGCCGAGTCCAATTCCGAGTCGCACCGGAATCGAGATCTGCGGCCGTGGCGAGACGAACCCCTCAATCAGTCCGGATCCGAGCAGAAGCAGCGCACAGGCGAGCACGAGCGGGCCGAGCTGCGCGGCGCGCCGCCGCAGCGCCTCGGTGCGGCTGAACTCACCGGGCCGGATGAGCGCCTCGCCGAGCGCGGTGCCCGCCGCGGCCGCCAGACACATCACCGAAAGCTCCACCGGGCCATGCGCGAGCGTGAACTTGAGCAGGCCGAGCGCGAGTCCATGCTGGTGCGTGAAGGCGAGCAGTCCGCCGAGCATCAGGCCATTGAAGGCGATCATGTAGA
>JAKADE010000265.1 GCA_021820785.1 Pseudomonadota bacterium | reverse complement strand
CGGCCTGAATCCTCTCGAACCGCACAACACGCTGTACCTGCTGTGGATGATTCTCGGCTATCAGGTCATCACCAGCGTGCTGGTGGTGAGTCTCGGGCGGCTCGGCGACATGTTCGGGCGCGTGCGGATGTACAACCTCGGGTTCATCATCTACACCGTCGCCTCGCTCGCACTGACCCTCGATCCGTACACCGGCCAGAGCGGAGCGCTGTGGCTGGTGGTCGGCCGGGTCGTTCAGGGCATCGGAGCGGCCTTCCTGGTGGCCAACTCCGGAGCGATCCTCACCGATGCGTTCCCGCCCGAGCAGCGGGGTCTCGCCCTCGGCATCAACAACGTCGCCGGGATCAGCGGCAACTTCCTCGGACTGATTCTCGGTGGCGTGCTCGCGGCCATCCATTGGCGGCTGATCTTCCTGGTGTCGGTGCCGTTCGGGCTGTTCGGCACCCTGTGGTCCTACTGGAAGCTGCGTGAGATCGGCCGGCGCACGCGCACCTCCGTCGATTGGGGTGGCAACGTCACCTTCGCCACCGGGCTGACCCTGATCATGATCGGCATCACCTTCGGCATCCAGCCGGCCGGCACTCATGCCATGGGCTGGATGAGCCCGCGGGTGCTGGGACTGCTCGGGGCGGGCATGGCTGCCATGATCGCCTTCGGCTTCATCGAGGCGCGCGCACGTGCCCCGATGTTCCGCTTACCGCTGTTTCGCATCCGGGCATTCTCCTTCGGCACGCTCTCGACGTTCCTCTCGGCCATCGGCCGCGGCGGCCTGATGTTCATGCTGATCATCTGGCTGCAGGGCGTGTGGCTGCCGCTGCACGGGTACAGCTTCGCGCAGACCCCGCTCTGGGCCGGCATCTTCATGCTGCCGCTCAGCGCCGGGTTCCTGATCGCCGGTCCGCTCTCCGGGATTCTCTCCGACCGGCTCGGCGCACGTTATTTCGCCACCGGCGGCATGATCGGCGCGGCGCTCAGTCTTGCGCTGCTGATGCTGCTGCCGATCGACTTCGCATACGACGCGTTCGCCGCGATCCTGCTCCTCACGGGCATCTCCATGGGCGCCTTCGCCGCACCGAACCGCGCCGCGGTGATGAACAGTCTGCCGGCGAGCGATCGCGGCGCCGGCGGGGCAATGAACGCCACCTTCCAGAATTCGGCCCAGGTCCTGTCCATCGGGCTTTTCTTCTCGCTCATGATCGCCGGGCTGTCCGGTACCCTCTCGGGCACGCTGCGGCAGGGTCTGATCGAACACGGCGTCGCTGCCGGGATCGCCGCGCACGTCGCCTCGCTGCCGCCCGTCACGGTGCTGTTCGCGGCATTCCTCGGCTACAACCCGGTGCGTGCCCTGCTCGGTCCAGGGGTCCTGGCGCACCTGCCGCGCGCCGATCAGGCCGCGCTCACCGGGCACGCATTCTTCCCGCAGCTCATCGCCGCGCCCTTTCACGACGGTCTGAACGCAGCCTTCTCATTCGCCATCGTGGTCTGCCTCATTGCCGCCGCGGCGTCCTGGTCGCGAGGGTCCCGCTACGTTCACCGCGACGAGGCCGCAGCTCCGTCAAGGACGCACGATCCACGTCCGCCGGGCGCCGAGACCGCCTCGCATCCCCATCCTGAAGCGCCGAGCAGTCCTGCGCTGCCGGCAGACACCGGAGAGTACAGATGATCGAACGACACGAACGCATTGCGGGCGCAGACAGCGCGATGGACCTGTTCATCGCACGGCCCGAGGGTCCCGGCCCCTTCCCGGTGGTCGTGGAAATCATGGACGCCCTCGGCATGCGTGAGGAACTGCACGAGCACGCACGCCGTGTCGCGCGCTGGGGTTACTGCGTGCTCGCCCCCGACCTGTTTCACCGCTCCGGACTGAAAGGCCCGCTGGATCTGACCCTTCCTGACACCCTGACACGGATCCGCGCCGCAATGACGGCACTGACCGACCCCCTGGCCACGCGCGACGTCGAGGATGCGCTGGCGCTTGTCGCGGCGGACCCGGCAGCCGACGTGACACGCATCGGCCTGTATGGATTCTGCATGGGCGGGCGACTCGCCCTGACACTCGCGCAGCGTCTCGGCGCACGGGTCGCCGCCGCCGCTTCGGTCCATCCAGGCGGACTGGTCACGGACGAACCCGGATCACCGCACCGGCACCTGGATCGCGTCGCCGCGCAGTTGTATTTCGGGATTGCCGATCAGGATGCGCATGCGACGGCCGACCAGATGCGGGCACTCGAGCAGGCACTCACGGCACGGCAGATCGCCTATCAGCTCGAATTTCATTCCGGCGCCCTGCATGGATTCATGATGCCGAGCCGCAGCGACGTCTACCACGCCGCGGCAGCCCGGAAGGTCTGGGGTCGCATCGAAACGCTGTTTGCGCGGACGCTCGCGCCGCGCGCCACCTGAGTCTGGGTGGCGAAACACGCGTGCTGCGGGGACATCCGTCCCCGCAGTCTCAATAGGCACCGCGGCCCGCGATGACGACCTTGACGGTCTGAAGCAGGATCTTCAGATCGAGTCCGATGCACATCTTGCGCACGTAACACACGTCCATGATCACTCGCCGCCGGTAGCCGGTGTCATTGCGCCCGGCGACCTGCCACAGGCCGGTCACGCCCGGGCGAACGGTGAGGTAGGCGCGCAGATGCCGCCCGTAGCGGTGCATCTCCTCGGCGACGATGGGCCGGGGACCGACCAGGCTCATCTGCCCGCGCAGGACGTTCCACAGCTGCGGCAGTTCATCGAGGCTGCTGCGGCGCAGGAAGCGTCCCAGGCGGGTCACGCGCGGATCCGTTCTGAGCTTCTGGTTGTGGGCCCACTCGGCGCGCGCCGCCGGATCCTGCTCGAGCAGTTGTTGCAGTTTCTGCTCCGCGTTCACCACCATGGTCCGAAACTTCAGACATTCGAAGATCCTGCCGTCTTTGCCGACCCGCAAATGGCGAAAGAGGATCGGCTCGCCGCGCAGCCCCAGGCACGCGGCGATGAATATCATGAACGGACCGAACGCCAGCCCGATCGCGAGCGCTCCGAGCACATCGATGACGCGTTTGGCTGCCGAATAGGCTGCCGGGCGCGCGTGCAGCGGCGGGTCGCCCGGAGTGGCCTTGGCGCACGCCGACACCGCGCGCGACGCGTCGATCGGCTCATCGAAGGCATCGGGACCGGTGGCGGGCG
Organism: Pseudomonadota bacterium; assembly: GCA_021820785.1. Next base: position 1,796 of record JAKADE010000265.1, on the reverse strand, counting down.
CGGATCCATCGAATGTCATAGGGCCTTCAGCGCCGGGCCGCCGCGGGCCTGCGGGGATCCTGCCCGCACTTCCCGCCGCTGCTCGACATTATTCTGCTTCGAGGGTTTCAAGGCCGCGGCAGGTCGCAAGGGGGCTCATCCGAATCACCATGGCGGCACCACTCTCCGGGTTGGCTGCGAGGTACGCCTGCGCAGCGAGGCGAACACGGTCCCCACTCAGCTTCGCGTCGGCTGATTTTTGCCCCCCCGGCGCCCCGGGACAATACTGGAGTTCCGCAACATTGAGCGCACTCGATGCCTCGGACGACCGTCGATGCCCGCAGCGCAAGCGCCGATCCGACGATCCTCCAGGCGCGCGCTCGACACGGTCCGGACCGGGCGGTATAAACACGCAACCGCATCCCCGGGGTCACGAATGAGGTCCGCAGCAAATTCGCCGGACGCCGAAGCCGCACGCCTGCTGCGGGCCGGACACGCCGCCCAGGCCCTGCCGCTGGCAGAGCGGGCCGTCGCCGCCAAACGGGTGTGTGCCGCGGCCCACGGGCTGCTCGCGATGATCCTCTTGAGGCTCGGCCGCATGCACGAGGCCGAAGCCGTCATCGACTCCGCCTTGCGGCTGCCGGCGGGCCCGGCCGAGGCCTACGGTGCGCTGGCGCAGACGGCGCGCGCCCTCGGTCGTCACCAACAGGCCCGCGACCTGTACCGCCGTGCGACCGAACTGGATGCGTCGGTGCCCCTCTACTGGCACCAGCTGGCCACCTGCGAGCGCGCCCTCGGCAGACTCGAGGCGGCCGAGGATGCGTGTAATCGCGCGATTGCCCTCGACCCGCGGCAGTACCCGTGTTACCTCCTTCGGGCGGAACTGCGGGTACAGACCGCGGCAGACCACCACCTCGAGCAGCTGCAGCGTGAGCTGATGCGGCCAGGGCTCCCGGATGCGGCACGGGTCCTGCTGGGCTATGCGCTCGGCAAGGAACTCGACGATCTCGGACGATACGACGAGGCCTTCGAGAGCTTTGCGCTCGCGGCGTACACTCACCGCCGGCAGCTGCGCTACGATGCTTCGATCGACGAGCACAAACTCAGACGCATCACGGAAGTGTTTGGCAACACCGGCGCACCGTCCGCCGCGGCCGGCGTGGACTCGAGCCGCTTCGTCTTCATCGTCGGGTTGCCCCGCTCGGGCACGACGCTCGTGGAACGCATCCTGACCGGACTGCCGGGCACGCGCTCGAACGGCGAGACAGACCATTTTGCGCGCACCCTGCTCAGCGCGCCCTCCGCCGGCGGCGCCGATGTGTTTGCGCGCGCCGCAGCGGTCGACTGGCGCGCCGTCGCCGCAGGCTATGCGCGCAGCTGCGGGGCCGACGGGAGCGGCGGTCTGATCCTCGAGAAGCAGCCGATGAACTACCTGTATCTCGGTGCGATCCGCCGGGCGTTGCCGCAGGCGCGCATCCTGCTGGTCAGCCGCTCACCGCTCGACAGCTGCTTCGCGATGTACCGCACCCTGTTCGGCGACGCCTATCAGTTCACGTACGACTTCGAGGACCTCGCCCGGTATTACGCCGCTTATGCGCGCCTGATCGATCACTGGCGCCGCACGCTCGGGGCATCGCTTCACGAGATTCACTACGACCAGCTCGTAGCCGACCCGCAGCAGGTCGGCGCGGCGGCCGCCCGCGCGTGCGGGCTGCCCTGGAATGATTCGGCGCTGGCCGTGGAACAGAACACCGAAGTCTGCCTGACGCAGAGTGCCGCGCAGGTCCGCCGCCCCATCTATCAGTCCTCGGCGGGCC
>JAKADE010000264.1 GCA_021820785.1 Pseudomonadota bacterium | reverse complement strand
GCGGATGATGGCCTCGACCTTGCGCAGCGTGCGCAGGCCCATCGGCAGCCAGCTGTACAGACCCGCGGCGAGCCGGCGGATGAGCCCGGCGCGCAGCATCAGCTGGTGGCTGACGATCTCCGCTTCGGCGGGGGTTTCTTTGGTGGTTTGGATCGGATAGTGCGAGAGTCTCATGACAGGGATCTTGGCCTCGGGGTAAGCCCTCATCATAACAGCTGGGCCCAAGCTGATAAGATGTGCCGGTAAACTCCCCGAAAGGCCAGCCCGAGTCCGCCCGCGCCATGTCCGAGAATCCACGTCCCGACAGCGATGACCCCGTGCCCGAAGCGCACGCGCTGCGCCGGCCGCGGCGGGGCTTTTACCTGCTGCCGAACCTGCTGACCACCGCCAGCCTGTTTTCCGGCTTCTACGCCATCGTCGCGGCCATCGACAAGCACTTTGCCCAGGCCGGCATGGCCGTGTTCATCGCGATGGTGTTCGACTCGCTCGACGGGCGCATGGCGCGCCTGACGCGGACCGAGAGCGCGTTCGGCAAGGAATATGACAGCCTCTCGGACATGGTCTCCTTCGGCGTCGCGCCGGCCATCGTCGCCTACCAGTGGGGCGTGGTGCGTATCGCGGAGTACGGGCGCGCCTGGGGCCGGTTCGGCTGGCTGGCGTGCTTCTTCTACGCCGCGGCGGCGGCGCTTCGCCTGGCCCGCTTCAATGTCCGCACCGCCAGCGTCGATAAGCGCTTCTTCGAGGGGCTGCCCAGCCCGTCGGCCGCGGCCACGGTGGCCGGCTTCGTGTGGGTCTCGAGCCAGTGGCGAGAGCCGGGCCTGACGGGCTTGATCGTGGCCTTCACCGTGACGGCGCTCGCCGGGGCGCTCATGGTCAGCCGGTTCAGCTTCTACAGCTTCAAGACCATCGATTTCGATGGGCCGATCCGCTTCATCTTCCTGCTGTTCGTCCCGCTGGCGTTCGTGCTGATCGCGAGCGATCCGCCGCTGATCCTGCTCGTCATGTTCGGCGGCTACGCGGTCTCCGCGCCCCTGCAGTGGCTCTGGCGGCGCCTGCGCCGCCGGCGTCGGCTGCCGCAGGAGCGACCGCATTCATGAGCGGCGGGGCGCGCCGCGCCGAGTACCTCGAGGCACTCGGCATCGACTGCTGGGTGCCGCGCGCCGTGCCCGCAGGGAATGCAACGGCTGAGGTCCCGTCCGAGCTCGCGCCGGCGGCGCTCGAGCCTAAGTCCGTCGAGCCGCCACCGAGTGTCGCCGCCGGATCCGCACCCGAGCGCCCGGGCACGGCGGGGGTGGCCGAGGCGTGGGAGCAGCTGCTTGAGCAGGTCCGAACCTGCACCGCTTGCGCGCTGCACCAGACCCGCACGCAAGCGGTGTTCGGCGTCGGCGATCGGCGGGCCGAGTGGATGGTGATCGGCGAGGCGCCGGGCGCCGAGGAAGACCGCCGCGGCGAGCCGTTCGTCGGCCGTGCCGGGCAGCTGCTCGATGCGATGCTGCGCGCGATCGGGCTCGGCCGCGAAACGAACGTGTACATCGCCAATATCCTCAAGAGCCGCCCGCCCGGCAACCGCGACCCGCGGCCGGAGGAAGTCGCCGCCTGCCTTCCCTACCTGCATCGGCAGATCGCGCTGGTGCGCCCGAAGCTGCTGCTGGCCGTCGGGCGCATCGCGGCGCAGACACTGCTCGGCACCGATGCGCCGCTCGGGCGGCTGCGCGGCCGGGCGCACTCGTTCGGCGAGTACAACGTGCCGCTCGTCGTGACGTATCATCCGGCCTATCTGCTGCGCGCACCTGCCGAGAAACGCAAGGCATGGGAAGATCTGCAGTTCGCGCGCAGCCTGTTCACGCAGCTGCGCGACCCAGAACCGAACGATGGCCACCGCTCCTGAACTGCTGAAGTCGATGCCGCCGGCCTCGATCCGCCCGATGTGCGGCGGGGACGTCGCGGAGGTTTTCGCCATCGAGCGGGCGGCCTACACCTTCCCCTGGACGGCGGGCATTTTCCGCGACTGCCTGCGCGTCGGGTACGTCTGCCGCGTACTGATGCTCGCCGAGCGGGTCGCAGGTTACGGCGTGATGAGCCTCGGGGCGGGCGAGATGCACGTGCTCAACCTGTGCATTGCCGAGGAGCATCGCGGCCGCGGCCACGGCCGGCACATGCTCGAGCATCTGCTCGCGCATGGCGCGGCCGCCGGCATGCTGGATGCCTTCCTCGAAGTGCGCCCATCGAACTGCGCGGCGCTCGCGCTATACCACTCGCTCGGCTTCCAGCAGATCGGCATGCGCCGCGGTTACTATCAGGCGGTCAACGGCCGCGAAGACGCCTGCGTATTGAAATTGACCCTGCGCGCGGACCGCGCCTGACGCCCCGGGCCGAGCTGAACTCAGGGTGTATTGGCGGCTCGGCGGAAACCTTCGTAGGCGAACGCTCCGGTGTCTGCGCTCATGAACAGGGGCACCGCAGGCCGCCGGAAGGCTCGCCCTCAGACCCTCAGGGCGTAAGCGTAGACCCTTCAATCCCCTCGGTTTCTGCGTACGGGACGGGCAAGGCGCGCCCAGAGCAAGCCTCACTTTTCCGTATCTCAAATCCGCAAAAGTTAGAATTTTTCTTGCAAAAACCTCCTCGACGATGCTAACGTTTCCGTATCTGAAGTACGGGAAAGTTAGAATTCATGCCCCTCCGCCTCGTCGGTGAGACGATCGACAAGACCCGCAGCCACTACCTTGCCGAGACCGGCAAGCTCGTCCAGCTCATGCGGGGAATCTATGTCGATGCGGGGGATGACATCGACCAGGTCGTGCTCAGCCATGCTGTGCGGATCGCCCGGTATCTCTATCCCAGGGCCTATCTGTCGGCGGCAAGCGCAATCCTGCTGGGCCCGACCTCAGACGGACGCCTCTACCTGACCGGACACCGTATCCAGCGGACCCGCATCCGGGGGCTGGAGATCGTACAGAACAAGGCGCCCGATAAGCCCTCAACCGCATCAGCGGTCGTCGCCGACAGCATGGGCGAGTTCCCGGTTGTTGTCTCGGCGCTCCGGCAGCGGTTCCTCGAAGCCTTTCGCCTGCGCAGCGAGCACGCGGCCTCGATCGACACAGGCATGCGCGAGGCCATAGCCGAACGCTTGGTTCAGGAGTACGGCAACCCCAATGCTGCTGCCGACGCCGTTTGGATGCTTGCCCGCGAAAATGAGTGGTATCGGGAAGGGGAAGGCGCAGAGAAATTCCTGCTGCGCCGTGCACCCGCCGCTGTCATGCGCAACGAAGCGGCCTTCGAGCTCACCGTTGCCTGGCACGACAATCCGCTCGGCGAGCTCGCGCACGATGGCTTTGAGTGGCGATGGACTGCCGTAAAGGGCGGGCCAGTCCTGCCGCCGCTCATTCGCCAGACCACGCCCGGGAGGCTCCCCCCGTTCATCGTCTCGCTGCTGCCCGAAGGGTGGCTCGAATCCGTGCTCAAGGACCCGGACGACCGCGCGTCGCTGCGGAGCGGAAAACGTTACCTGTCCAACATCACCATCGCCGAGAAGAGGGCGGACCTTGCCCGCCTTCCCAGCGACATGCTTGCCGCACGCCTTGAGGCTTTCACCAGCGACGGGGTCTTCACCGGCACCTACGCCGGGCCGGGACGAGGCCCGATCGACAATGATTTCGAGCACCGGCTCGCGCAGCTCTTCGAGAGTGCGGAGACGCCGCGCCTTTCAGGTGTCCAGATCAAGGCCCCGATGAACCTCTCCCTGGAGGGCGTCCTGCTGCCAGCGACCGGCCTGCCGTTCACCCATATCCTCAAACCCGCCGGAACCAGCGGCTTCGAGACGTTGCCCCTCGTCGAATGGATCGGCCTCGCCCTCGCTGCGGGCGTCGGACTGGAAGTCCCGGCGAACGCGTTGGTACTGATGCCAGACGGCCTGCCACCGGCCCTGATCGTCGAACGCTTCGACGTTCGGACCCACGCGAAGGACGACAGCATGCTTGCCATGGAAGACATGTGCTCGGTGCTCGATCTCGCACCAAAGGACAAGTACACGGGCACCATCGAACGCGTCGCGCGCGCGATCCGGCCTCTCTCGACGGACCCTGAGAGCGACCTGCGTACGCTCCTCACGCGGTCTCTCTTGGCCTGGCTGATCGCCGATGGCGACATGCACCTCAAGAACATGGCTGTACTGAAAACGGCGCGTCTCGGGGAGAAGGCCTTCTCGTCCGTGCGACTCGCCCCTGTCTACGACACGCTGACCACAAGAGTCTTTCCGCGTCTTGAGCACGATCACATGGCGCTCAAGCTGAACGGGAAAGACGAGCGCCTGCGAAGAGCAGATTTCGTGGCCGCAGCAACGCTTGCGGGACTGCGTGCAGGCGATGCAAACGAGACGATGAATGAGGTCCTTCGGGCCTTCGCCAAGGCTCTTGAGGGTTTGCAGGTCCCCTCGGAGTGTCTCCACCAGCCGAACGCAGAGGCTGCCGCTGCCAGGGTGCTTGGCATCTGTAGAGAGCGCCTCGACGGGTTTGACTGAGTGCCTGTGCAGGAGCATCGCGGACAATGTCGTTAACGATCTGCGCGCAGGGAAGTACCCGAGTGGACCCCTCGCAGCATCAAGCGCCACCCGTCCCTGACGCCGTCCGGCACGGGTAGCCAGACCTGGATAGAGGACGCTATGACCACCTTGCGGAATGAGCACATGGGTGAGTACATAGACCTAGGAACAGAAGATGTCGAACGAACTAATCTCCAATGAAGTCAAGCGTCGAAGGACCTTTGCTATCATTTCCCACCCGGATGCCGGTAAAACGACGCTCACCGAGAAGCTGCTGCTGTTCGGCGGGGCGATCCAGATGGCCGGTACCGTCAAGGGCCGCAAGGCCGACCGCCATGCCACCTCGGACTGGATGCGCCTTGAGCAGCAGCGCGGCATCTCGGTGACCTCCTCGGTGATGCAGTTCCCGTACGGGCAGTGCATCGTGAACCTGCTCGATACGCCGGGC
>JAKADE010000263.1 GCA_021820785.1 Pseudomonadota bacterium | reverse complement strand
TGAGCAGCACCGGTTCGGGGTGCAGCAGCGACTGCGCCTGCAGGAGAAAGGCCGCGCGCGCGGCCGCTTTCCGCATCAGCTGATCATGACCGCGACACCGATCCCGCGCACGCTCGCGATGACCGCGTACGCGGACCTGGACGTTTCGGTGATCGATGAGCTGCCGCCGGGGCGCACGCCGGTGCAGACGGTCGTGGTGCCCGAGCAGCGCCGCGACGAAGTCGTCGCACGGGTGGCACAGGCCTGCCGCTCGGGCCGGCAGGTGTACTGGGTCTGTCCGCTCATCGAGGAGTCCGAGGAACTGCGCGCCCAGGCGGCCGAGGAGACCGCCGCGGTGCTCGCCGAGGCGCTGCCGGAGCTGCGCGTCGATCTGGTGCACGGCCGGCTCGCCTCGGCCAGGAAAGAGGCGGCGATGCACGCCTTTCAGGCCGGACACATCCAGGTGCTGGTCGCCACGACCGTGATCGAGGTCGGCGTCGATGTGCCGAATGCGACCCTGATGGTGATCGAGAACGCCGAACGCATGGGACTGGCGCAGCTGCACCAGCTGCGCGGGCGCGTCGGGCGCGGTGCGGCGGCGAGCAGCTGCGTGCTGCTGTACCGCGCACCGCTCTCCGCGCTCGCCCGCCGCCGCTTAGAGGTGATGCGCCAAACCAACGACGGGTTCGAGATCGCGCGGCGCGATCTTGAGTTGCGCGGCCCGGGTGAGCTGCTCGGCACCCGCCAGACGGGGCTGGCGCAGATGCGGGTGGCGGACCTGATCCGCGACGCCGACCTGCTGACGCGGGTGCAGGCGGCCGCCGAGGTGCTCCTCGAGCGCTATCCGGATAATATCGCGGCGCTGTCGGCCCGCTGGCTGGCCGGCGGCGAGCAGTACGGGAGAGTAGGTTAGGCGTATGTCAGCGACGAGCGATGCAGTCCGCCCCGCGCGCGGCCCGGGTGAGGCGCCGTTCGCGCACCGCGTGGCGCGGCGGCTCGAGGAGTATGCGCGGCTCGCCCGCTTCGACCGGCCGATCGGCACCTGGCTGCTGATGTGGCCGACACTCTGGGCGCTGTGGATCGCCGGGCGCGGCCGGCCGGATCCGCAAGTGCTGATCGTGTTCGTGCTCGGCGTCATCGTCATGCGCGCCGCCGGCTGCATCATCAACGACTTTGCCGACCGCAACATCGATCCGCACGTGAAGCGGACCCGGGACCGGCCGCTCGCGGCGCGGCGCGTGTCGCCGGCCGAGGCGCTGGTCCTGTTCGGCGTGCTGATGCTCGTGGCGCTCGTGCTCGTGAGCCGGCTGAACCGCCTGACGATCGAGCTGGCCATCGTGGGCGCGGCGCTCACCGCGTCCTACCCGTTCGTGAAGCGGTTCTTCCCGCTGCCGCAGCTGTATCTGGGGCTGTCGTTCGGCGGCTGGAGCATTCCGATGGCCTTTGCCGCCGAGCTCGGCACGGTGCCCAAGGCAGCCTGGGTGATGTACATCGCGGCGGTGTTGTGGGCCGTGGTCTACGACACGCTCTATGCCATGGTCGATCGCGACGATGACCGCAAGATCGGCATCCAGTCGAGCGCGCTGCTGTTCGCCGATCTCGACCGGGTGTGGGTCGGGGTGCTGCAGGGGCTGGTGCTGATCGCACTCGTGCTCGCCGGGCGCGAACTGCAATTGGGCGGCTGGTACGCCGCGGGGCTGTGCGCCGCGGCGGTGCTGTTCGCCTATCAGCAGTGGCTCGCGCGCCGCCGCGAGCCGGCCGCCTGCCTGCGCGCGTTTCTGAACAACAATTACGTCGGCATGGCCATCTTCATCGGCGTGGCGCTGCATTACGTCTACGCGCGCTGAGCGGCGCGCAACTTTTGCGCGCCGGCCGGGTTATGTCTGCGTGCCGCGCAGCCGCGGCACGCGGGAACTTTCAGCGGCCCTGGGGTCGCGCAGCAGGGGGGATGAGCGATGAACGCCAATGCCGATCCGAATGCGAGCCTCAATCCGCAGATGGTCTTCTGCCGCGCCTGCGGCCGGCAGGTGCACATCAGCGCCACGAGCTGCCCGGGCTGCGGCGCACGCCAGATCGCGGCCGGGGAGTCGCCACGGCTGCTGCTGCCGGCGTTTCTCCTGTGCCTGGTGTTCGGGTATCTCGGCGCGCACCGCTACTACGCCGGCAAGATCGGCACCGGGATCCTGATGCTGCTCACCGCCGGCGGGCTCGGGATCTGGGTGCTGATCGACCTGATCATGCTGCTCAGCGGAACATTCACCGACATCGAGGGCCGGCGTCTGACGCGCTGGCTGTGAGGGGCGCCGCTCAGAAGGTCAGCATCACCCGGATCAGGCCGAGCACCGTATCGGGCGTGAGGCCGCCGCCGGGGTGCTGCCAGTACTCCAGGTCCGGCTGCACAGTCCAGCCGTGCGAGGCGTCGAACTGATAGTACGTCTCGATTTCGCGCTCGAAGCGGCGCGGAAAGCCGGCAGCGGCGCTGAGACGGCTGTCGCTGTAGGCGAGGCCGAATTCATCGTGCGGCCGGGATGCCCACGGCCCCGTCCATACCAGCCCCGCTCCGTAGTGCCGGCGTACCGCGGCCACGGTTCCCGGCGCAGCACCGAACTGCAGAAAACCGCTGATGCCCCGGCCGTGTGCTCCGGCAGGCCGCCAGAGCGCGCCGCTCGCCACCAGGTACGCGCCGGCTGCCGAATGGGTCACGCCACCGCTGAAGCGTTGAAAGCGCCCGGTATCGACCCAGGCGCCGGCCTGCACCGCGACCGGCAGCCCGCCCCAGCGGCCGTGCCAGGCCTCTTCGGACACGAGCAGCGCGCCGCCCGGGTCGTAGGGCAGTTCGCTCTCGTGATCACGAAACACCCCGGCGGAAAAGGACAGGTGTCGGTTCGGATGGACGAACACGTCCGCGCCCCAGGCGCCCTTGGGGTAGGTCGGCAGCACGAACGTGCTGATCGAGGCGTCGGAGGAGAAATCCAGAGAGACGAAGTTGCCACCGTACGGCACGGTGAAGAACTGGTCATCCACGTACATCAGACCGGCGCGCACGCGAATCTTGCGGCCGTGCAGGTCCTGCTGATACCAGGCTCGGTCCACCGAGGTCTCGGCATAGGCGTCCATGTTGTCCGGGTCGGCGAGCGCCGGCACTTGATGCTGCACCACGTTGGCGCCGCTGTGGCTCTGCGCGTCGATGAAGACCGTACCGCCGCGCCAGCCGAGCAGCCGGCGCGTGCTGACCGTCAGCGACAGGTCGATCAGGCGCTGCAGATCGAAGCCGAGGGCGTGCGGTATGCCGCCGGCGAGCACGTGCGAGCCATCGATTTGCGCGAAGCCGCCGACGGTGATGCCGCGGCGCTGCAGGGTGGCGGATGCCGCGGCCGCATCGGCGAGCCAGTTCCGGTGCGCTGCGCCTGGGGCGGCTGCCGCAGCGGGTCGGCTGAGCCCCGCGAGTACAGTCAGGGCCAGGGCGGCGGCGAGGGCCGTCCCGCGGGGGTGCGCACGGATCACGCGCCGGTTTTCCTTCGAGAAAGGAAAAAATTATCCGGCCCCCCCGGGGAGCGGGTCAACGCGAGTCGGTCTCGCCGCTCGCTTCGCTTGCAGCGCGGGGCGTTTTCAGTACAGTGCGCGCACGGTACGCACGCCGCAAGCGCCTGAGAGTCTCCCTGGAGTGAACACACAGAAGAACCAGTCGTTCGTGCGCCGCCTGCGCTTCGCGCTCGCCGGACTCGGGCACGCGCTGCGCGGCGAGCGCAGCCTGCGCACCCAGGCCGTGCTGTTCGTGTTCGTGCTGATCGCCCTCATCGTCCTGCATCCGGGCGCGCTGTGGTGGGCCGCAGTGCTGCTGGCCAGTGCCGCGGTCCTTGCGGCGGAACTGTTCAACACGGCGCTCGAGGCCCTGGCCGATCACCTGCACCCGGACCAGCATCCGCGCATCCGCATCGTCAAGGACTGTGCCGCCGCGGCGGTGCTCATCGCCAGTCTCGGCGCGCTCACCGTCGGCATCGCGCTCGCGGTTCACCTGCTGCGGCGGTGAGCCGCGAGCGCACTGGTCAAAAAATGCGCAATCGTCGACTGGCCGGGGCGGTGCGCGTTGACAATCGGGGCGGCGGCCCGGAACATTCGCGGCGCGGAATCCCGTCCGCCGATGCCCCTGGATCCCCATGACTGCACTGAATCCCGCTGCGCTCGGCACCGTGCGCCACGACTGGACGCTCGCCCAGGTACAGGCGCTGCTCGAGCTGCCGCTGCTCGATCTGCTCCTGCACGCGCAGCGCGTGCACCGCGAGCACCATGCGCCGAACACGGTGCAGATGAGCACCCTGCTGTCGGTGAAGACCGGCGCCTGTCCCGAGGACTGCGCCTATTGCTCGCAGAGCGTGCGTTACGAGACCGGCCTCGAGCGCGAGTCGCTGATGGAGGTCGCCGCGGTGCGCGAGTCCGCCGCCCGCGCCAAGGCCGCAGGCGCGACACGCTTTTGCATGGGCGCGGCGTATCGCTCGCCGAAGGCCAAGGACCTCAAGGTCATCGCGGCGATGATCCGTGAGGTGCGCGCCCTCGGGATGGAGACCTGCGCCACGCTCGGCATGCTGACTCCCGAGCAGGCGCGCGAGCTGAAGGATGCCGGGCTCGACTACTACAACCACAATCTGGATACGTCCCCGGAGTTCTACGGCGAGATCATCACCACGCGCACCTACCAGGACCGGCTCGATACGCTCGACGCGGTGCGCGCCGCGAACCTCAAGGTGTGCTGCGGCGGCATTCTCGGCCTGGGCGAGTCCCCGAGCGACCGCGCCGGGCTGCTGCTGACGCTCGCCAACCTGCCCGAGCACCCCGAGAGCGTACCGATCAACCAGCTGGTGAAGATCGAGGGCACGCCGCTCGCGGACAGCGCGCCGCTCGATCCGTTCGAGTTCGTGCGCGCCATCGCCGTGGCGCGGCTGCTGATGCCGCGCTCGTACGTGCGTCTCTCTGCCGGTCGCCAGGGCATGAGCGATGAGCTGCAGGCGCT
>JAKADE010000262.1 GCA_021820785.1 Pseudomonadota bacterium | reverse complement strand
GGACTTCCTGCTGGCGGCGCTTCTCCTCCTCGGTCAATTCGCGCGCGTAGCCGCCGGCGCCTTCGGCGCTGACGCCGGTGTCGACGAATTTCGCGCCGAGTGAGCGGACCTGTTCGCGGGTCGCGCCGCGCACGTCATAGGCCTCGACCACCGCGCCGAGCCGGCGCGCCGTGGCGATCGCCTGCAGGCCCGCGACACCGGCGCCGATGACGAGTACCTGGGCGGGCCGGATCGTGCCGGCCGCCGTGGTCAGCATGGGCAGGAACTTCTGCAGGTGGTTGGCCGCAATCAACACGGCCTTGTAGCCGGAGATGGCCGCCTGCGAGGACAGCGCATCCATGGACTGGGCGCGCGAGATGCGCGGCACCAGCTCCATGGCGAAACTGGTGACGTTTCGTTCCTGCAGCGCGCGCACTTCGGCGTGGCGGGCGTAGGGCTGCAGGAACCCGGCGACGACCGTGCCGGGCTTCAGCGCGCCGATCTGTGCGATCTCGAGGGGCTGCACGGTGAGCAGAACCTGCGCCCGTTCGAGCACGCCGGCACTGTCGGCCCACTCGACGCCGCGGTACAGCGCATCGGGAAACTGGGCGCGCTCCCCGGCGCCGCGTTCCAGGAGAATGCCGGCGCCCAGGCGCATGAACTTCTCGGCCACCTCGGGCACGAGACTGACACGCGTCTCGCGAGCGGCGCTTTCACGCAGCGCGCCGATTGTGATTGGCATCAAAAGCCCCTTCCGACCGGCGGGCGCCGCGCACCGCGGCGGCCGGCTCCCATGCGCTCTACCCTACACGTTGTCCCGTTGAACTCAAGCATAATCTTGCCTTATCTTATAACCGGCCATGATGGGCATAGATTTCGAGCGAGCCGATTTTGGCTCGAGCGATGACCTGCGGATCACCCTGACGGGGGCAGTGCGCGGGCTCTCTCAGCTCGTGCTGCGAACCGACGTCGCCGGCATGCCGCTGGAGTGGATCGACTACCGGGAAGCGGCCCGGCTCTATACCCAGGAGCAGGTCGCCTATACCTGCGGCAGCCTTCTGTTCACGCTGTACGGCGGCATCAACGCGCTCACCGGACGGCGCACCGTGCTCGAGATCAATTCCATCGTCGCGACGGTCGGGCATACGGGCAACCCCGGCAGCACCCGGCACGACTACGTGCCGCCTCTGAACAACCAGACACTTTTCCGGCGCGATGCGCACATCTGCATGTACTGCGGCCAGCGGTTCGGGACCCGGGACCTGTCCCGCGATCACGTCCGCCCCTTCAGTCAGGGCGGCATCGACACCTGGAACAACGTGGTGACCGCCTGCCGACGCTGCAACAATCAGAAGGCCTGGCGTACCCCGGAGCAGGCCAAGATGCAGCTGGTCGCCGTACCGTTCACGCCGACGTACGCCGAGTACATCTTTCTGAAGGGCCGGCGCGTGCTCGCCGATCAGATGGAGTACCTTCTGGCGCACTTCCCGCGCACCAGCCCGCTGCACGACCGCATTCAACGCTGGCTGAGCTGAGTCCCGCCGGGGATGACCCGGGGGCGCGCCGCCGACGGAGCCGCTGAACTTGCTTTACCTCATCGACGGCTCGGTCTACGTCTTCCGTGCCTACCATTCGCAGCTGCCCGAGATGCTCGACGCCGAGGGGCGCCCGGTGCATGCGGTATTCGGCTTCGCCCGATTTCTCGGGGACCTGCTCGAGCGGACACGGCCGCAGTTCGTCGCAGTCGCCTTCGATCGGCGCCTGGCCACCTCCTACCGCAACGAGATCTACCCCCCGTACAAAGCCAATCGCGAACCGGCCCCGGCGGACCTGGCCGCACAGTTCGAGTACTGCCGCGACCTGTGCGCGCGGCTCGGCCTGGCGGTGTTCGTCGACTCGCACTATGAGGCCGACGACGTCATCGGCACCCTGGCGCACCGGATGCGCGCACAGGGCATCCGCTCGGCATTCATCACGCGCGACAAGGACCTGGCGCAACTGGTGCGCGACGGAGACCTGTACTGGGACTTCGGGGCACGCGGACAGCTCGGCTATCGTGACGTCGAGCGGCACTTCGGCGTCGCCCCGGAACGCTTCGCCGATTACCTGGCGCTCACCGGCGACGCCTCGGACAACATTCCCGGCGTCCCGGGGATCGGTCCGAAGACCGCCGCGGCGCTGATGCGCGCCTTCGGCTCCATCGATGAGCTCTATGCCGGCCTCGGCAGAGTCGCCACGCTCGGTCTGCGCGGCGCCCGCGAGTTGCGCGAGCGGCTGCACGAGCACCGTGAGGCGGTCTATCTGGCGCGCCGCCTGACCCGCATCGTGTGCGACATGCCGCTCGAGGCGAGCCCCGAGCAGCTGCGCCCGCGCGTCCCGGATCTGCAGTCCCTCGGCACGCTCTACGACCGGCTCGGCTTCGGGCCGCTGTTGCGCCGCCAGGGCGAGCGGCTTGCGGCGCTCGCCGCTCACGGCGGCTGAGCCGGCGTTCGCGCCATTGGTCTGGCAGGAATTCGCGCGGGCATCGGCTATGCTCGGCGCTCAGGTCACAGGAACCAGCGGGGGCTACCATGGCGAGCAAGAACATCGTGTCCGTCCTGCAGGAAGAGCGCGTCTTCCCGCCGCCTGCGCAATTCAGTGCGCGCGCGCGGCTGAAACCGGCGGATCTCGAGGCCTTGCGCCGCCATGCGCGGACGGATTACACCGGCTTCTGGGCGCAGCTGGCCCGTGAGCACCTGGTGTGGCACAAGCCGTTCACGGTCAGCCTGGATGAACAGGATGCACCGAACTTCCGCTGGTTCACCGACGGCGAGCTCAATGTCTCGTTCAACTGCCTCGATGTCCATCTGGCCGATCGCGGCCACAAGCCCGCCATCATCTTCGAGGGCGAGCCGGGCGACGTGCGGCGCATCAGCTACCAGGAACTGCACGGCGAGGTCTGCCGCTTCGCCAACACGCTGAAGTCCCTCGGTGTGCAGCGCGGGGATCGCGTGGCGATCTACATGCCGCTCGTGCCCGAGATCATCGTGGCGATGCACGCTTGCAACCGCATCGGCGCGATTCACTCGGTGGTGTTCGGCGGCTTCTCCGCTCCGGCGCTGAAGGAGCGGATCGAGGACACCGGTGCGAAGGTGCTGATCACCGCCGACGGCGGCTGGCGCGCCGGACACGCGATCGAACTGAAGGCGGCCGCGGACAAGGCACTCGCGGCGGGCTGCCCGAGCATCAAGCATGTCGTGGTGGTGAAACGGACCGCCCGCGCGGTTTCGATGGAGCCGGGTCGCGACCTGTGGTGGCACGAGGCTATCGCGGGGCAGTCCCCGGCGTGCGAGCCCGAGTGGGTCGATGCGGAACATCCGCTCTATCTGCTCTACACCTCCGGCTCCACGGGCAAGCCCAAGGGCATCCAGCACTCGAGCGCCGGGTACCTGCTCGGGGCGAAGCTGACCACCGAGTGGGTGTTTGATCTGCGCGAGGAGGACGTGTTCTGGTGCACCGCGGACGCCGGGTGGGTCACCGGACACAGTTATCTTGCCTACGGACCACTCGCCGCCGGCGCCACGATCGTGATGTACGAGGGCGGGCCGACCTATCCGGACGGCGGCCGCTTCTGGAAGATCTGCCAGGATCATGGCGTGAGCGTGTTCTACACCGCCCCGACGGCGATCCGTGCGCTGATGAAGCTCGGCGACGAGGTACCAGCCCGCTACGACCTGTCGCGCCTGCGCCTGCTCGGCAGCGTCGGAGAACCGATCAACCCCGAAGCGTGGATGTGGTACCACCGGGTCATCGGCGGCGGGCGTTGTCCGATCGTCGACACCTGGTGGCAGACCGAGACCGGCGCGATCATGCTCTCGCCGCTCCCGGGCATCACCCCCGCGAAGCCCGGTTCGTGCACGCTGCCGCTGCCGGGGATCGAGGCGGAGATCGTCGACGATCACGGCGAGCCGGTGACCCGGGCGGACGCCGGCGGCTACCTGGTGATCAAGAAGCCCTGGCCCTCGATGCTGCGCACCATCTGGCGCAACAACGACCGCTACCTGGCCGCGTACTGGGAGAAATTCCGCAACCGTTACTACGTCGCCGGAGACAGCGCGCACCGCGACAAGGACGGGTATTTCTGGATCATGGGCCGAATCGACGACGTGCTGAACGTGGCCGGCCATCGCCTCGGGACCATGGAAATCGAGTCGGCGCTCGTGGCCCATCCGCGCGTCGCCGAGGCGGCCGTGGTCGGCAAGCCGCACGACATCAAGGGCGAGTCGGTGTTCGCCTACGTGGTTTGCCGCGGTGCCCGGCCGAAGGGCGATGCGGCGCATCTGACGCAGGTGCTGCGCGATTGGGTGGGTCAGCAGCTCGGTGCCATTGCCAAGCCGGATGAAATCCGCTTCGCGGACAACCTGCCGAAGACTCGTTCCGGCAAGATCATGCGCCGGCTGCTGCGTGCGATCGCGCGCGGCGAGGACATCGCGCAAGACGTCTCGACGCTGGAGAATCCGGCGATTCTCGATCAGCTGCGCGGTCAGGACGAGACAGCTGCGCCCCCGGCGCGTGCCAAGCGGGCGGTCCCTTCTCGAGCGCGGACTGCGCCCCGGCGCGGCAAGCCGGCCGCGGCGCAGCGAGCCAAGCGCGCAACGCCGAAACCGCGTACGGGAACGTCGGCCCCGCAGCGTGCGGCGGCCAAGACGTCCGCACGGCGCCCGAAGACCAAGGTCGTCAAAACCAGGCGTGCGCCGGCTAAAACGACCAAGAGCGCCAAGAGCGCCAAGAGCGCCAAGAGCGTCCGGACCGGCTCCCGCAAGGTAGCGAAGAAAAAGACTGCGAAGTCAGGCCGGATCACGGCTCGACGGCCTGCGCCGGCGCCGCGGCGAAAGAGCGCGCGCCGCGCCCCGGCGCGTCGCCCGGCACGCGCAGGCCGACGGCGGCGCTGAGGCGCGCGCCGTCAGGTCACGGCGAGCGGCGGCTGAGCGGCTCGTAGCGCCGCTCGCCCGTGACCGGGTCGTATAGGACCTCCATC
>JAKADE010000261.1 GCA_021820785.1 Pseudomonadota bacterium | reverse complement strand
GTACGAGATCGGCCCGATCCGCATCACCATGAGCGGCTGCATGAACGGCTGCGGCCATCACAGCGTCGGGCATATTGGCATTCTCGGTGTCGATAAGCACGGCGAGGAGTGGTATCAGATCACCCTCGGCGGCAGCCCAGGCAACGACGCGGCGATCGGCGAGCGCGTCGGGCGTGCGCTCGCGCGCAGTGAAATTGCCGACGGGGTCGCGCGGCTCATTCATACGTATCTGGACCTGCGCAGCGACGAGGAGGAAACCTTCCTCGAATGCTACCGGCGCCTCGGGCTCGCCCCCTTCAAGGCGCGGCTGTACGGGACCGACGCCGAGACCGACCCGGAGGCGGCGGCAGCATGAGCCGCATCCTGCGTCATCGCGCCATCGTCGAGGACGACTGGACGCTGGTGGTCGACACGGCCGCGGCACCTTCGGCGTGCGACCGCTGGATCGTGCCACTGGCGCGCTGGCGCGCCGAGCGCGACACGCTGCGCGCCGGCGCGCTCGGTGTGCTGCTGCCGAACACCGAGGACGTCGAGGCGCTCTACCCGCAGATCGCCGCGAGCCCGCTGATCGCGCTGCACTTCCCGACCTTCGCCGACGGCCGCGCGCTCACCCAGGCGGTGCTGCTGCGCAATCGGCTCGGCTACCGCGGCGAACTGCGTGCCGTGGGAGACGTGGTGCGCGACCTGGTGTTCTGGCTGGGACGCTGCGGCTTCGATGCCATCGTCCCGCGGCCCGATCAGGATCTCGCGGCCTGCCGCCAGGCGCTCGATGAGATCCGCCTCGCCTATCAGCCGGCCGCCGACGGTCATACGGCGATCTGGGCGCGCCGCCGCACGGGCAACGCAGTCGCAACTCCTTCAGACGCGCGCTGACGCGGCGTTGATGGTCGCCCAGTGTGCGGCGCGCTGCGGGGTGAGTGCCGCGGCGGGCAGGCGCCAACTCCAGTTCGCCGCGCTCTGCGTCCCCGGGGTGTTCAGGCGTGCTTCGCTGCCGAGCCCGAGCAGATCCTGCACCGGAATGACCGCGAGTTGCCCGACCGTCGCGAGCGCGGCGCGCACCATGCCTTCGGGCATCGACTCCGGGGTAACCCCCAGCGTTCGATTCACGTAACCGCGTGTGTGCTCGTCGAGGCTGCGGTACCACCCGAGCGTGGTGTCGTTGTCGTGCGTTCCGGTGTACACGACGCTGTCCGTCTCGATGCGCGCCGGCAGATGAGGATTGTCCGGCGAGCCGTCGAACCCGAACTGCAGCACGCGCATGCCGGGCAGCGCGAACATCTGACGCAGTGCGGTGACCTCCGCGGTGATCAGACCGAGATCCTCCGCCACGATCGGCAGTGTCCCGCGCTCGGCGCGCAGCCGCTCGAGCAGCGCACGGCCCGGTGTGGGGCGCCATGCGCCGCCGCGCGCATCCTCGGCCCCCGCGGGCACGGCCCAGTGCGCGGCGAAGGCACGAAAATGATCGATGCGCAGCACGTCGAGCCGCTCGAGCTGCGCCCCGAGACGGGCGCGCCAGAATGCGAAGCCGTCGCGCTGCATCACGTCCCAGTCGTAGAGCGGATTGCCCCACACCTGCCCGAGCGCGGAGAAGTAATCCGGCGGCACCCCCGCGACGGCTGCCGGACGGCCGTCGGGCGCCAGCTGGAATTGCTCCGGGTGCGCCCAGGTCTCCGCCGACATCGGCCCGACGTAAAACGGCAGGTCGCCGAACAGGCGCACGCCGCGCTCGTGCGCATAGCGGCGCAACCGGTTCCACTGCGCGAAAAACTCCCGCTGCGCAACGCCGATCCGCTCCAGTGCCCCGGCGCACTCGCGCCGGATGCGCCCGAGCGCATCGAGTTCCCGGGTGCGCAGCGGCGCGGGCCATTCCCACCACGGCAGGTCCGGGCACCGTGCGCTGATTGCCTCGAACAGCGCGTAATCCTCCAGCCAGGACTCGGTCGCGGCCGCGAATGCCGCTCGTTCCGAGGCATCGGCCGGCGGCTCGGCCGGGTCGAGCAGCGCCGGATTGCCGGCGAAGTCCGAGCGGGCGAAATACGGGGAGCGGTCCGCGCCCGTCGGCGCGAGCGGCAGGAATTGCCAGACGCTGAAACCGGCCGCCGCCAGCCAGTCGATGAATGCTCGCCCGCCACGCCCGAGCGGCGCCTCGAGCGAGGCCAGATGAAGCAGCACCCCGGCGCGGCGGCGGTCGAAGACGGGCAGAGACGGCGTATCCAGGCAATGACTCCGGTGCACTTCCCTAGCGCTGCGGCAGTTCGAGGTCGGCGAACAATGCGGCGGTCTCCTCGGCACTGCCCGCACGGTGCGCCCGGTCGACCAGGCGCCGATCCAGGTGCGGGGCGAGCAGCTGCGCGAAATCGTACATGAACTTGCGCAGCAGCGTCCCGCGCCGGAACCCGATCCAGGTGGTGTGCGCCGGCAGCAGGTGCGAGGCATCGAGCACCGCCAGATCCTGCGCATCCTCGGCCACGGCCATCGGCGCGACGATGCCCACGCCGAGGCCGAGCCGCACGTAGGTGACGATGACGTCGGCATCCTGGGCCGTGATGGCCACGTTGGGCGTCAGCCCCGCTTTGGCGAACGCGTCATTGAGCGACGACGCGCCCGTGAAACTGAAGGTGTAGGTGATGAGGGGATGCCGGGCGAGCGCCTGATAGGTCAGCCGCTCGCTGCGCGCCAGGGGATGGGCGCGCGGCACGATCACCACCCGGCTCCAGCGGTAGCACGGCAGCACCGTCAGCCCGGCGAAGCGCTGTTCCGAACCCGTGGCAATCGCACAGTCGATCCGGTCCTGCGCGACCATGGCGGCGATCTGCTCCGACGTGCCCTGGTGCAGGTTCAGCCGCACGTTCGGGTAGCGGTTGCGAAACTCCCGGATCACCGCCGGCAGCACGTACCGGGCCTGAGTGTGGGTGGTGCCGATCGACAGACTGCCGCGTCCCTCGTCACGCAGCTCCGTCGAGAGCCCGCGGATGCTCTGCACTTCCTGCAGCACGCGCAGGGCCCGATCGATGACCTGCTGCCCCGCCGGGGTGATGCGCGTCAGCGTGCGGCCCTCGCGCACGAAGATCTGAAATCCCAGCTCGTCCTCGAGCAGTTTGATCTGCTTGCTGACCCCGGGCTGGGAGGTATGCAGCTTCTGGGCTGCCGCGGTGATGTTCAGTCCGCTTTGGGCGATCGCCGCCAGGTAGCGCAGTTGGTGCAGTTTCATGCGGGCAAGCGTAGCGCAACGCCCCGGGGGCATCCATAACCGCCGCGCAGCGCCTCAGAAGCAATCATTCGTTCTAGGGCCGCCGGCCCCGTGGCTATAGTGCCGCCACCATGGGTGAGCTGCCAAACCGCATTGAACAGAAAGCCGAGGCCGTGCGCACCGCGCTCGCCGAGGCGGTGCGCACGCACGGACGGGTCGTCTACGCCAACAGCCTCGGCGCCGAGGCGATGGTGCTCACCGACATCATCTGGACGCACGTGCCGCAGATCGAGATCTTCAGCATCGACACCGGACGGCTGCACCAGGAGACCTACGATCTGATCGAGAAGCTGCAGTGGCGCTACCGGCGCACGCTGCGCCTGGTGCACCCGCGGGCCGAGGCGCTCGAGCGCTTCACCACCGAGCGCGGCGTGAACGGCTTCTATCACAGTCTCGAGGCACGCCTCTCCTGCTGCGAGGTGCGCAAGGTCGAACCGTTCAAACGCGCCATCGCCGGTTATGCCGCGTGGGTCACTGGAGTGCGTCGCGAACAGTCCACCGCGCGTGCCCTCGCCCAGCCGCTCGAGTGGGACGCGCAGTACGGCCTGTACAAAGTCAGTCCGCTGCTCGAGTGGAGCGAGGCGGAGATCTGGCAGTACATCCGCGAACGCAAACTGCCGTACAACGTGCTGCACGACCGTCAGTTCCCGAGCATCGGCTGCGCCCCGTGCACGCGGGCGATCCAGCCCGGGGAGAGTCACCGCGCAGGGCGCTGGTGGTGGGAGCAGTCCGAGTCGCGCGAGTGCGGCCTGCATCCGCGGGTGCGCGTCGCGGCGGCCGAAGCCTGATTCGCGGCCGACGCACATGGATCATCTGCCAATCTTCCTGCAGCTGCGCGCAGTGCCGGTGCTCGTCGTCGGCGGCGGACGCATCGCGCAGCGCAAAATCGAACTGCTGCGTCGGGTCGGGGCGCGCATCACGGTGGTCGCGCCCGAGCTCACCGCGGCGCTCGCTCGACAGGCGGCCGCCGGAGAGCTCGAGCACCTCGAGGCCCGGTTCGCACCGCAACACCTCGAGGGGGCGCAGCTGGTCATTGCCGCCACCAACCTCAAGACACTGAACACCGCGGTCTCGCAGGCCGCACGCGCCCGCGTCCTTCCGGTCAACGTCGTCGATGACCCGGAACTGTCCACGTTCTACTTCCCGGCCATCGTCGATCGCGCGCCGCTCATCGTGGCCATCGGTTCCGGCGGCCGTGCCCCCGTGCTCGCGCGCTGGGTGCGCGAGCAGATCGAGGCGCTGCTGCCGGCCACCCTCGGCGCCCTGGCCCAGTTCATGGGCGCACGGCGCGAGGCGGTACGGCACCTGCTCGCCCCCGCGGCCCGCCGTCCCTTCTGGGAACGGGTCGCACGCGGTACCGCAGGCGCACGCGTACTCGCCGGAGACACAGCCGGTGCCGAACGCGCCTACGAACGCGAACTGCGCACGGCGCAGCTGACGGCCTCGAGCGGGACGGGTGCGCAGCGCCTCGGCGAGGTGTATCTGATCGGTGCCGGGCCGGGCGATGCGGACCTGCTCACGCTGCGCGCGCTGCAGCTGCTGCAGCAGGCCGACGTCATTCTCCATGACCGTCTCGTGCCCGCCGCCGTACTCGAGCGCGCGCGCCGCGATGCCGAGCGGGTGTTCGTCGGCAAGCAGTCCCGACACTCCTCGGGAGAAACGACCTCCCAGGCGCAGATCCACGATCTGATGGTGCACTACGCACGCCAGGGGCTGCGGGTGGCCCGGCTCAAGGGCGGCGACCCGTTCGTCTTCGG
>JAKADE010000260.1 GCA_021820785.1 Pseudomonadota bacterium | reverse complement strand
GCGTAGGGACCACTTCAGATGCCTGATCTACCCGGGCAGCCTCAGCCCAGAGTGGCTGATCATGGGCATGCCGAGTTCGCGCCGAGACTGATCAGGTGCGTGTCGAGCACGATGTTGCTCGTCCTGGAGATTTTGAACGTTCACGCGACGACGGTGGTGCGTGAGCGGCTTGAAACCCAAGCCGATCGAATCGAAGGGTCCATTCCGGTCCCCGCATTCTTCGCCGTTCACTCTGGCCGTGCATTTCAATGGCGAGTTTACGAGTGAGAAGCGAGCGCGGTGCGCCGCTGCAGGAGGTGCGGGAGCTGAAGCGAATGACGCTAAGCACCTCGCGCCGTATGCGGAAATCTCAAAGTGCGCGCGGGCTTGATTCAAGGATCGAAACATCAGGTATGTCGCGCAAGCCAAATGCCATTGCGCCGGGTCCAGACCCGATCAAGCCCCTCTTCGCGCAAAATGCTTGGGTACGGCCGTTTAATTCACGCTCATCAGGGAGCGTACCGCAGCCTTCCGGATTATTACAGAACTATTGCAACATCCTTTGGGACTGAGGTTTTCCGCTCCACGAGCGCCCCCATCGATTTCCCAGTGTGCCATCACTCCCGTCCATCAGTCTATCGGCGCCCACGCGCAGCCGTCGATGCTGAGACGCTGCAAGATGACACTGCTATCTCAAGGGATTCTATCGACGCACAAGAGGGGCAACGCGCCACTCCCTGCGGGAGTGGCGCGAACGGCCTGCGTTGTGCGGGTCTAATTCCCAACGTTATTCGTTCGTGCTAACCTACTTAAAAGACTCTGCAATGCCAGCCTGACAATCGGGCCGGTCGCGACAGACGCGGTGAGTTCCGACTGTGCATTCTGGGCTGAGGTCGAGGGGTTCGGCCGGCCTTCGGGCCGTGACCGCAGCGAAAAGAACAAAACATTGGTCGCATCGGGCATGAGCAATAACCATCAATTATCGGCCCTGAGCAGTACGGAAAGCCAGGCGGTACGCCGTGCGCACGCGCTCCGCTATACCATCGTTGCGCTGAGCGTGCCGCTTCTTCTGGCGGTTGGAGTCGAGCCAGGCCAGGCAGCGACGTGCACATTCGATGGAACGACTATTTCCTCCCTGACAAAGAATTCAACGTCCTGCTCGATCGATCGCGCGCTCACCATCGGCACGCCGAACGGCATTCTCGTCAATGATCCGTCTGTCACGTTGAGCATCGTCGGATCACTCACGAACAACGGCCAGCTTGACAATTTCGGCGCCATCGCGAATAGCGGCTCTCTGATCGACAGTGGGCGCATTTCCGGACGTGGCATTTTGAACAACACCGGATCCTTGACTGTGGATGCGGGCGGTAGCGTAAACATAACTGCTTCACAAAATTTTGCCCAAGGCACGTTGACCGGCGGTACCTGGGTGGTGGACAGCGAGTCGCAGAGCCCCGCCTTTGCTCCCGACCCCGCGACGCTCATCGTCGGCAGCGGAAATATCAAGACCAATGACGCAAATGTACAACTCATCGGTCCGGGGGCCAGCTTTGCGCAGCTTAACGGTCTTGACGTGAATGACGGCTCGCTGGCCGTCGGTGGCCAAAGCTTCGCTTTGCAGTCCCTACGCAATACAGGGACGGTCAGTGCGCTTTCCGGGGGGACAGTTCAGATCCGCAATTCAGCAAATCTTGCCAACGCGACGCTGACGGGAGGAACCTGGATCGTCGATAGCCAGGGTGGCCAGAAAGCGACACTGGTGGTCGGCAATGGATTGCTGAGCACGAATGACGCGACGATCAAACTGTACGGCTCGCAATCGGTCTTTACCGGGCTTGACTCGTTAGCAAAGAATTCCGGAACGCTGATCGTCGGCAACGGGGCGAATTTTGCATTGAATTCCAGTGGCCCAGGCGCGGCACTGCTCAATGCCGGTACGCTCAACACGCTCAGCGGCGGATCAATCTATATCGGCAATCGGAACGTTGTGACCGATAGCGGGACAGTGACCAATGACGGACAGATCACCGTTTCCGGTGATCTCAGTGGAACCGGAACGTTTACCAATTCGGGGACGCTCTCGATGAACCCGGGCGGAACCGTGCGGATCGAGAACTCTACAAATCTCTCCGGCGGAACGTTATCCGGTGGGACGTGGCTTCTGAATGGCACTGGTGCAGCAACTTCGACCCTCGTCGTTGGCCAACATGCAATTTTCAACAATGATGCGAACGTTGCGTTCATTGGTGGAAATACCGGTTTTGCGCAGTTCAACACAGTCGACCAAAACTCGGGCTCACTCTCGATTGGGAACCGCTCTTACAGCTTTTCCACGTTAGATAACAGTGGGACGCTGAGCGTACTGACCGGGGGAATCGTCAGTATCGGCAGTTCGAGCAATTTGTCCCGCGGCGTCCTCTCGGGTGGAACCTGGGTTGTGGATTCCGGCGGCGGGCAGGCGAGCCTGGTAATCGGAGGCGGCGTCATTGGAACGAATGCGGCGACCGTCGTGCTGCAGGGCGGCGGTGCGCAATTCGACCAACTGAATGGCCATCTGCACAAGAATTTGGGCACGCTCGAACTGAGTCAGGGCGCTGTGTTCAACACCAGTACCCTGGTCAACGATGGCATCGTACAGGTTGCTTCCGGCGCCAGTCTGAATGTTGCCTCGAGCGGCAGCGTTTCGAATGGCACGTTGCTTGGCGGTACCTGGCTTGTGGGTGACCGGGCAACGGTGTCCCTGGGCGGTGGCCCCATCACCACCAATGATGCAACGCTTGAGCTCAACGGGAACCACATCACTTTCAATCAGCTGTTGAGCCCTTACGTCCCGCCCAAGGGTCAACCGATGCTCGGAACCTTTCAGTCATTAGGGCTGACCCAAAATGACGGCTCGTTGCTGATTGGTAATCTTGGCGTTGGCCTGGTGGACGCGAATCTCGTCAATTCGGGGACGTTGACACTAGACTCTGGTGCTGCCGTTCTAGGGACCACGTATTCAAGTACGTCTGCCAGTAGCCAAACGGTCCTTTCCGGGGGCAGGCTGGCGGAGAACAGTATAGTGCTCGACAAGGGCCGCCTTTCGGGGACTGGATCGGTAATCGGCGGCGAGATTCAGGTGAAGCAGCCTGCGACGGTGGAGGCAACCAGTGGTCTGCTTTATCTGGGCGGCAATATGCAGCTAGACGGCGGTCTCGTATTTGATATCTCTAGCTCAAACAACTTTGGTGCAATCGAGCTGGGCGGCGCTCAAGGCAGCGACGCGTTGAGCTTCGGTCCAAACGCATTCATGCAATTCAATTTTGCTCCGTCTTTCAGCCTCGTCGATTCCAGCTACAGCTTTCGGTTCTTGACTTCCACCTACGCCATTGACCCGAATTTCGACAATTTCCGCTTCTATGACACCGGCGGCAATCTTGCCGATTATGCGACAAGCGTAACGATGTCGTCTTGGTACTCCGGGTCAGCATGGACATTGACGCTTAACAGGAACGACGTGGTCGGAAGCGCTCCGGAGCCCGGCGCGCTGGCACTGGCGGTGGCTGGACTTCTGGGTCTGCTGCCGGCGTTGCAGCGGCGCAGGAAGCGATTGCAGTGAGTGCGTGCGTTGGCAAAAAATACGCGAGCGCAATAAGTCCGTGCAATCCTGGTCGGTCACGCTGCGATGGAGATCTTGGCGATTCGAGCGGCGCGCCTCTCGTGTGCTAGCGCATGGCCCGCGGCGCTCTTGGGTGGATTCACGCGTTAAGATGCCGATCCTCCCTGGCAGGTTCCATGACGAACCGAGGAGTGGGGGCGAACGAGGCACATGCGCGTGTTGTCCAGCCTCGCCATCCGGCTGCCGCGCTGCCGGCGGGATGTGCAGACGGTGCTCAGGCCCGGTTTTGATGGGTCCTGCCGGCGACGAGTCCGGCGCCTCGCGAGTCGCGACGAGCGCCTATCCAGACAGCGGCTGCATCACCCGGCAGCGCGGATAATTCGAGCAGCCCCAGAATGGGCGCCCGGTGTTCGCGCCGTGTTTGACGGTGCGCAAGATCAGCGCTGCGCCGCAGCGCGGACAGCTGCGTTGCGCGTTGTGGTCGAGTCGGGAGTGCAGGTGCCGGATGTGTTGCCGATGGGTTGCTCGCGTTGGCGCCAGCCGGTCGGAGAGGTTTTTTTGGATTGTCTCCTCGATCTGCAGTTCCGTCAGCACGGGCGTGCGGAAGGACTTGATACACGTGACGTAGCGACCCCCAAGCAGCACGTTCGCGGGGCGTTCGGTCTTGAGCTGACCGTCGCCCGTGAAGACGACTACCGAGTGGACCACTGCGTCCGCAGATGGAGCAAAGCCTTGAGCGCCTGGACGTATTTGAAGTTCTGCCGCAGCGGATTCTTGAACCGGTAAGAACGCCGGCCGATGCGCTGCGTCCAATACCGCTGCTCGGTGCGACCGTACAGTAGCCCTTGCATGAATTTTGTTTCGATGACGAATGCTCCGTACGGACAGGCGATGACGTGATCGATCTGGGTGGTCCCGTCGGGCGTCCGCAGTGTGACGTTGTGCACCCGCTGGCAGGTCTCGGCCGGCAGGCGCCACCGGGCCGCCACGTAGACCATGAACTCACCGATGTGGCCCGTGACCCTGCTGCGTACGCAGCAGGGTCACGACCAGCGCTACGAGCAGCAGCGTCCACAGGGCCGAAGGGGCCGTCGAAACGATGTGCTCGAGCGCGCGGTACACCAGAGGCATGACTTTCTCTCGGCAACTGCGACAGCCGCGGGCAGAGCACGGACCCGGCTCTCGGGCGCGGCGGGCGCTCGCAGTTTGTGGCTTGGGCTTGTCTCGGGCGCGCGCGGCGGCGAGCTCGGTGTGCGGTGCGAGTCTGTGCGCTCAGGCCGCAGTACGGCTCCGGTCAGGACCGTCATTGCGATGAACCGTGCGCCCGCATCGACGGGCTGTGACGCGGCCGGCCCGGGGGCGCAAGCGGCCACAAGTCCCTGACAAATCTTGAGCTCATTGCGCCCGGCGGTGCCGCTGAACCGGTGTCGCAAA
>JAKADE010000259.1 GCA_021820785.1 Pseudomonadota bacterium | reverse complement strand
GTATGACGTGGCCGAACTGTCCCCGGCGCTGATGCGTGACTGCGAGCGCGCGATCCGTGCCGGCCGCATGAGCATTGCCGAGAGCCAGGTGCTCAAGCGCTTCTACCAGGCGGAGCTCGACGGTTACTCCTATCTCGAGACGTCCGCCGACTAACTGTTGCAACCACACAACAGACACCTCCGGTGACACGCCGGGGCGCCGCTCCCGGTGTTTGCTTCCCGCAAACGCCGGGAGTAGCATCAGACGGTACCCAGTCCTCAGTGGATTGATCACGTTTGAGTGCCCGGCGCTTTCGATCCGCCTGTCTGTGCGCATCGTTCGTACGTGAACCTGGTGCCGATCGCCGGTTTTCAGGTGCGGCCGTACCCGGCCCGACCGTGACCGTCCACCCCCCAACCTTCCCGTTCGATTCTGCGATACCCGCGGAGGACCCGTGCGGCCCGCGGCTCGCGCTGCCAAGAGAGATCTCCGGATGACGACGATTTATGTAGGCAATCTGCCGTTCAACGCCACTGAGCAGGACGTGAAGACGCTCTTCGAACGTCACGGCAAGGTGGATTCCGTCAAGCTGATCAATGACCGGGAAACCGGCAAGCCGCGCGGCTTCGGCTTCGTGGAGATGGCGCCGGGCGAGGCTCAGGGGGCAATCCAGGCGCTGAATGGCTTCCAGATGAGTGGCCGCGCGCTGCGGGTCAACGAGGCCCAGGAACGCGCGCCGCGGCCGCGCACCGGCGGCGGGCCGTTCCGCCGCTGATCGGCCCTCGGGGATGGCCCCGGCCCGGCGCCGGGGCCATCCCCGGTCCCGCCGATTTGGCGGGCAGAGGCACGACTCGAGCGCCCCCCTGGACGGGGTGCCGGAGTACTGTCTTTTTCCGTGAGGACCGCAGGCGGATCGTGCCGGCCGGTCCATGGCCCCGCTGCAGACGAAGCGGGGTTTTTTTTGGCCGCATACCCGTCCACAATGGCAGCCCTCATGCGAGCCTTACCCAAAGCCGCACCGGCCGCCGTGCTGGCCACCCTGAGCCTGCTGTCGGGCTGCGCCACGACCAGTGGACGGCACTCCACGGCGACGGCGCTCGACGCCATCCTGGCCGGGCCGCGCCCCGCGGCGCAGCGCCACTGGGACCGCGACCGCCACCCGGTGCAGACGCTGCTGTTCTTCGGCCTGCGGCCGACGAGCCGTGTACTGCAGGTCTGGCCGCGCTCCAGCGGTTACTTCACGCGCATCATCGCTCCGCTGGTGCGCCGTCGCGGCCGCTTCGAGGCGGCACTGATCAACCCCGGCCAGAGCGCCTTTCTCGCCACGCGCAATGCCCGCTATCGCCAGCTGCTCGCGTCCGAGCCACAGTTGTACGACCGTGTCCGCGTCGTGACGTTCCCCTCCGATGGCGGCGATGCCGTACCGTCGGGCTCCGTCAATCTCGTGGTCGCCTTCGGCGTGCTGCATCAATGGCTGGCACGCGGTGAGACCGCCAATGCGCTGCACAGCATCCACCGCGCACTGGCGCCCGGCGGCGTCCTCGGCATCGTCGACAATCGCGCCGCGCCGAACGCGCCGCCCGATCCACACGGACACACCGGCTACGTGAAGCAGTCGTACGCGATCAAGCTCATCGAGGCGAGCGGTTTTCGCCTGGTAGCGGCCTCCGAGGTCAACGCCAACCCGCGCGACCACAAGGTCTACCCGGCCGGCGCCTGGACGCTGCCGCCCACCTACCGGCTGGGCAAGACCGACCGTGCCCGCTATGCGGCGATCGGGGAGCCGGACCGCTTCACCCTGAAGTTCGTCAAAATCCCGCTGCGCTGAGCGGTCCGGGCCGCTACCACATCTGGCGCAGACGCGCCCCCACATCGAGCGCCGGGCCGAGTGCCGCGGCGGTCTCGGCCGCCCCCGGGCCGAGCGCCGCAGGCGTCTCGCTGTCGAGATGCGCCAGCACTGCGGCACTGAGGAAGCGGCTGCGCCCGCCGTACACGTGCGCATCGCCGTAGCGATGCTGACCCGTCACATAAAACTTCAGCGGCGCATACAGCAGCAGGTCATTGCGGGCCCGGGTGAGCGCGACGTAGAAGAGCCGGCGCTCTTCCTCGAGCTGCTCGGTGCTCCCGGCGGCGAACTCCGAAGGGAAGCTGCCGTCAACGACATTGAGCAGGTAGACCGTGTCCCACTCCATGCCCTTGGCCGAATGCACGGTCGAGAGCACCAGGTAATCCTCATCGAGCGCCGGCGGACCGGCGAGGTCCGAGGCCGCCGAGGGCGGGTCGAGCGCGAGCTCGCTGAGCGAACGCTCGCGCGAGGGATACTGACCGGAGAGCACCTCGAGCTGCTCGAGATCCCCGTTGCGGGTATGGACCTGCTCGTAGAGGCGCTCCAGGTGCGGCTGGTACCAGCTGCGCGCCCGCTGCACCTGCCCGCTCCACGGGCAGCGGGGGTCGGCAAGCTCGAGCAGCAGCGCGAGCAGCCCCGCCCAGTGCTCGGCGGCCGCCGGCGGCGGCACGAATGTGCTGAGCGCCCCGAGGGCGCCGCCGGCGCGCTCCAGGTGCTCGAGCGCGCGCCGGGCGTTCACCGGACCCATGCCCGGCAGCAGCTGCACCGTGCGCAGTGCCGCGAGCGCGTTGCGGGGGTTGTCGGCCCAGCGCAGCACGCCGAGCAGGTCCTTGACGTGGCCGGCTTCGAGGAAGCGCAGCCCGCCGTATTTCACGAACGGAATGCCGCGCCGGCCGAGCTCGATCTCGAGCACGTCGCTGTGGCTGGAGGAGCGGAACAGAACGCCCTGATGCTTCAGCGGCACGTTCGCCTCGCGCCGGCGCAGCACCTCGGTGCAGACGCATTCGGCCTGCTGGCGCAGATCGAGCACCGTGCACAGGCGGGGCCGCACGCCGCCGCCGCGCACCGCGCGCAGATCCTTGCGGAACTGGCGGGTCGCCTCGGCCATCACGGCGTTGGACAGATCCAGGATCGGTTGCGTGGAGCGGTAGTTCTGCTCGAGCGTGATCACGGCTGCCGGCGGCGTGAAGCGCTGCGGAAACGCCAGGATGTTTTCCACCGAGGCGGCGCGGAACGAGTAGATCGCCTGGGCGTCATCGCCGACCACGGCCAGCCCCGCCCCTGAGGGCTTCAGCGCATGAAGGATCTCGGCCTGCAGCGTGTTGGTGTCCTGGTACTCGTCGACGAGCACGTGATCGAACTGTCCGCCGACCTGACTCGCCAGGTGCTCATCGCTCATCATGACGTGCCAGTAAAGCAGCAGATCGTCGTAGTCGAGCAGACGCTCGCGCTGCTTGCGCTCGACGTAGGCACGGAACAGCCCGGTGAGTTCCTGCGTCCAGTGCGCACACCAGGGGAACTGCTCCTCGAGCGTCGCGCGCAGCGGCCGCTGGGTGTTGACCCGGTGCGAGTAGATCTGCAGACAGGTTTCCTTGCGCGGGAACCGCTGCTCCTTCTGCGCAAGCCCGAGCTCCTGGCGCAGCGCATCGAGCAGATCGGCCGCATCGGCGCGATCGAGCACGGTGAACTGCGGATCCAGACCGAGCGCCGCGGCGTAGTGGCGCAGCAGCCGGTTGCCGATCGCATGAAAGGTGCCGCTCCAGGTGAGCCGCTCGTGCACTGCTCCGCCCGACGCCCCGCGCACGATGTCGGCGGCGCGCCGGCGCATCTCCGCGGCGGCGCGGCGCGTGAACGTGAGCATCAGGATGCGCTCCGGCGCAACCCCGTGCAGCACCAGATGCGCCACCCGGTGCGCCAGTGTGTTGGTTTTGCCGGTGCCTGCGCCGGCCACGATCAGCAGCGGTCCGCAGCGTACGCCGCGGCCCGGCGCAGGCTCCCCGAAGGTGGCGGCGCGCCGCTGCGGCTCATTGAGCCGCGAAAGATGAGACTCGCTCGACATGACTGGCGAGGACTATACGGAATCGTACCCGGCGCTGCCATGAAACGCCGGTGCCGCCGGGCGTATACAGTGCGCGCCGCACGGACGCGCTGATCGAGCGCTTATCGTCCCGGAGACTCGAGCGGCACGGCCGACTCGAGCGCCGCACCGAACGCGGCGAGCCGGGAGCGGACGTCGGCCTCCACGGCCGCGAAGTCCACGCCCACCTCTGCCGTCTCGTGCCGGGGCGTGAGCGCGTCACTGAA
Organism: Pseudomonadota bacterium; assembly: GCA_021820785.1. The sequence continues at coordinate 886 of JAKADE010000259.1, read as the reverse complement.
ATCCACCGGCAGGCCGGTCTCGGCGCCGATCCGGGCGCTGAGCGCCGACCGATACGGTTCCGAGGCCCCCAGGCGCTCGACGTCGATCATCACGTCGGCCGCGGGCGCCGCCGCGGCTTGTCCGAGCAGGTAGATGCCGATGAACGCCTGGTAGGACTGCTCGTCGCTCCAGGGCGCGAGCGTCCGGTGCAGCGCCCGCAGCCGGCCGCGCACGTCCCGCGGCCAGCGCGGCATGCGCGCCAGGCCGAGGCTCGCGGCGAGGCGCCCGGCCGGCGAATCCGCCGGGGCCTGCGCCAGGAGCGCGGCGTGGCACAGTTCGAAGTACGGCACGTCGCCCGCGCCGCGGTAGCTGCGGCAGGAGAGCCACTGCTGCGGCGCGCTGCGCCGCAGCACGATGTGGTACCCGCCGAGAGCGGCCTTCAGGGTTGCGGCCCGCTGCAGCGAGCGGGAGAACCCGAACACCGCCACCGAGCCGCGCCGCTCGGCATGCTCGCGCAGACGCGTGAGGTAGGCGATCTCACCGCGTGCGCCGTCCGTCGGAAAATAGCGTGCGAGCGCGAAAGACTCGCGATACCCCCTGACGCCGCGCAGCACAGATCTCAACAGCGGACGATATTCATCCCGGTACGGCCGTTCGAGCGGCGGATGACGCGACGGCCACCCGTGTGCGGTGTCGCGCGCCACGCGCTTGGCCGAGAGGTGTGCCAGCCGCTCGGCGAATGGCTCGTAGAAGCAGGTGGTGCCAGGCAGCGCCCGGAATCGGCTCCATACATAGGTGCTCGCGCAACGCCAGCCGGCGTGGATGTAGACGGCGGACCTGTCGGAGCGGGATCGGGACACGCGAGGCGCCTGGGCAGTCGAGGTCGGCGCAGTCTATAGGCGCGCT
>JAKADE010000258.1 GCA_021820785.1 Pseudomonadota bacterium | reverse complement strand
GCGATGGCCTGGTCGAGCGCGCCGATCGCAGTCCAGAAGCCGCGGCCGCCGAAGGTCATGGTGCCGAGGCAGATCTCTGAGACCAGCAGGCCGGTATGGCCGAGGGTTCGATAGCGCATGGGCGATCTCCGCATCCTGAGGGGTGTGCATAGACTAGACCTTCGGTTTGTTCCGAAGAAGTAATCGTTCATTGCATGGGCTGTTTAGAAAAACTAAATTACGAGCGCCGTACCCGCGGGAAAGACCATGGCGCGCAACGACGGATTCGCAGGATTGACCGAGTTTCTGGCGGTGGCCCGCTACGGCAGCTTCCGCAAGGCCGCGCACGCCCTCGGGGTGACGCCGGGGGCAGTGAGTCAGTCGGTGCAGGCGCTCGAACGGCGGCTCGGGGTGCCGGTGTTCCTGCGCACCACGCGCTCCGTCGCGCTCACCGAGGCCGGTGAGCGTCTGCTGGCCGGTGTCGGGCCGGCGGCGGGCGCCATCACCGAGTCGCTCGCGGAGCTGGCGCAAATGGGTGCTGCGCCCAGCGGAACGCTGCGGCTGCTGGTGCAGCGCTTCGCCGTGGCGCACGTCATTGAGCCGGTCGTGCCGCGCTTTCGCCGTGCCTATCCGGCCGTGCGACTCGAGATCACCGTGGAAGACGACCATCGTGGCCTCGTGGGCGCCGGGTACGATGCGGGCGTGCGCATTGGGGAGTACATCGATCGCGACATGGTCGCGATGCGCGTTTCGCCGTTGTTTCGCTGGGGGGTGTTCGGCGCACCGGCGTATTTTGCGGTGCACGGCCGCCCGAAAGTCCCCGAGGACATCGCCGAGCACGAGTGCATCCGCTACCGCCGGCCCGAGGTGGGTGACATCTATCGCTGGGAGTTCGAGCGCAAGGGCCAGGCCGTCGCCATCGATCCGCCGGGCTCGGTGCTGGTCAACGACGGAATGCTGCTGCGGGCCCTGGCGCGCCAGGGCCTGGGACTCATTTACACCGCGACGCTGAGTGTGGCGCAAGAACTCGAACAGGGATTGCTCGAGTCAGTGCTGGAAAAATTCTCCCCCGCCCGCGACGGGATCTTCATCTACTACCCGCGCGCCAGCCGCAATCAGCCGAAGCTGCGCGCATTCGTCGAGGCCTGCACGCGCGACCTGTGAGGGCTGCGGGGCGGCTCAGGGGCGTCGGTGCTCCGGGACCGCATCGAAAGCGACGGTGAGCCGCGACTGCGGGCTCTCGAAGGGCACCGTGCCGTGCCAGAAATACGAGGGGAACAGCACCAGCATCCCCGGCTCGGGGCGCACCGTGTGTTCGGGCGCAAGGGTCGGGGAGGTGAGGATCCCGGGTACGCCGAAGGACAGCGTTCCGGCCTCGCTGCGGCCGCTGCGCATGCACTCGGGCAACTCGATGTAGCAGGCCGAAGAGATCCAGCCGCGCGGATGGACGTGGCTGAGATGAAAGCCGCGGTTGCGCAGGCGCACCGACCAGCTGCCGTTGAACCGCCAGCCGGCCCCGATGCGCCGACGGAGCGGATCCTCGCCGCGGCCGATGTGTTCCAGGTAGCGCTCGATCGGGGCCCGGAACGCGTTGAACAGTGCGGCAATCGCCGGCTCACGGCTGCGCGTGAGGTCCTGGGTCGTCTCCGTGCCGCGGCGCAGGGACTGAAACAGCAAGGCATGTCCGTTCGGGTCGTGCAGTCGCGCGAGCGCCGCGCCGAGATCCCCGAGAAATGACTCGAGGTCGGACCACGGGGCGGGCGGCTCGAGCATCAGCGGCAGGACCGAGCGCCGGTAGTCGCAGAGCTCACCATAGCGCGCATCGCCGAGCAGCCGCAGCGCGGTGGTCTGCAACGCGATCAGATACTGGTCGTCCGGCGCCGCCTTGAGCAGTTGCTCGCAGTGCCCGAGTGCCACGGCGGCCTCACCGACGCCGAGCTGCGCGGCGGCGAGCAGCGTGCGCGCCTGGGCACTGGCCGGCGCGAGAGCGAGCGCCCGCTCGGCCAGCACGAGGGCGGTCCCGGGATCGAACTCGAGTGCTGCCAGCCCGGCGCGTACCAGCAGCGACGGTGCCGCATGCGCCCGCCGCGTGCGCGGGGCCAGGCATTCATAGGCGGCCCGCGCCTCGCCCGCACCCTGGAGGATGGCCGCCTTGGCGCCCCAGAGCGCATCGTCCTCGGCGAACCGGCCGAGGGCTGCATCGAGGGACGTGGTGGCCTCTCGAATGTCGCCGCTGCGCACCCAGAGGAGTTGCGCCAGGCTGTTGTGCGCTTCGAGCTGCCGCGGATCCAGGTGCAGGCACTCGCGCAATGCCGTCTCGGCGCCGGAGGTCTCGCCGTTGGCCAGGCAGGCGCGTGCCTGCGCCAGCCACAGCTCGGGGCTGCGTGCGCCGCGCCGCAGCAGATCCGTCGCGATCCGACCGGCATCTGCGGTGCGGCCCGCCGCGCCGAGCGCAATCACGAGCGCCTGAGCGGCACCGGCGTCCGCGCTCGTCTGCTGCAGACGGGCCTGATAGAACTCCACCGCTTCGTCGGCGCGCCCGAGGGCCGCCAGTGCGCCAGAATGCTGCGCCGCTAGCGTGGCATCGAGCCGCGGAGCGTTGCAGAACGGCGCCAGGAGCGTTACGGCTTGCGCCGCGCGGCCGGATTCGCTGTACAGCCGCGCCAGCACCCAGGCGGCACGCGGGTCGGCTGGCGAACCGCCGGCCGCACGTTGCAGCAACGGCTCGGCCTCGGCGGCCCGACCGCTCGCGAGCAGCAGCTCGGCGAGCGTCGTGAGGGTGGGCGGCCAGTTCGGGTCGAGCTCGAGAGCGTGACGCAGCAGCGCCTCGGCGGACTCGCTTTGCCCGAGAGCCAGGCGCGTGCCGGCGAGCAGGCGCAGCCCTTCGACGTAATCCGGATGGCGCGCGAGGATCTGCTCGAGCCGGGCGCGCGCCGCATCGTACTGGCCGGCCTGCAGCAGCGCGCCGATCGCGCGCATGTCCTCGAGCAGTTCTGGTGGCGTATTCACGGTCAGCTCGATGCGTTCGGCGCGGGCATGGTGTGCGCGATTTTCGCACGGAAAGGCGGCTGGCCGCAGCCCGATGCGACTGCAGGCGGAATGCAAAAAAAAGCCCCCGCGCCCGGGCGGGCGCGGGGGCCTGACGGTACGGACTTAGAACTTGTATCGGGCGCTGAAGTTGATTTCCCGACCGAACAGCGCACGTCCCAGCAGGACGTTGTTCACGCCGAGGGAAACGCCTGCTTCGCGTGCGTTGCCTTCGGTGAGAGCAATGGTGTTGGTCAGGTTCGTGCCGCGCACGGCAAATTCCCAGTGGCTGCCCACATCGGCCACGACTCCGGCGCCGACTTCGCTGTAGGTTCCGAGCGGCTGCAGGCCGAACGTGTCCTCATAGCGCTTGCCGACGTACTGGTACGTGACCCACGCCGACACCACGCCCCAGTTCGTCGGAATGGCGTAGCTCGGAGTGACGCGGACCTGGAAGTCCGGCTGGCGCTGCAACGGCGCACCGTTGATCGCGGCGCAGGCGGCTGCACCGTTGATCGTGAAGTACGGCTCGCAGTTCGACGCACCATTGTAGTGGCCCTGCATCCAGTCACCGACCACCCGGATGGTGGCGTGCTTGAACGGGCTCACGTAGCCGTTGACGTCGATGCCGTGGGTCCTGGCGCCGTAGCTGACGATGTCACCCGGGATGCCGATGCCCTGCGCATTGGTTGCCTGGCTCTGCAGGCCGTAGAAAATGCGCTCGTACGCGCTGATGTCGGCGAACATCCACGAGTTCTGGTACTTGTAGCCGATTTCGTAGTTGTGGATCGTTTCCAGCGGGCCGAAGTTGCCGTTCGCTCCGCGGATGCCGTTGTCGAAATCGTCGTAATGCACGCCGTTGTTGATGCGTACGTACGCGCTCATGTGCGACGAGAAGTCGTAGTTGATGCCGCCGGTGAACGTCGGGCGGGTGCGCACGTAGTGCTCGTAGTTCCAGGTGCCGTTGCAGACCGGAACCGCGTTGTCCCACAGGTTGTTCGGGCCGGAGAGCATCTGCGCCGTCGTGTTGCAGGTGCGCTGGCGGGCATTGATGTTCTCGAGGCGCGCCCCGACGTCGATCAGCCACGGGCCGTGGCGCCACTGGTCGGAGAAGTATCCGGCGATGTTGGTCGCATCGCCGTGCTCGAGAATATTGTAGTTGTTGTTCTCGTTCCAGAAGCCCTGCGGGCTCGACAGATTGATCTGCTGTCCGTTCTGGACGTAGCTGAGCACGATCGGCGTGGCGTTCTGGGTGTTCGTCATCAGCATCTGGTTACCGAGCGACCAGTTGTCGTTCATGCTGTAGCGGGCCAGGTAGACGCCGGCGGTGAGCATGTCGCCCTTGAACAGGCTGTGGCTGACGCGGAACTCATCGGTGATGCTCTGCAGAGACTTCTGGATGTACCACCAGCCCTGGGAGATCACGCTCTGGTCCATCGGCACCGGATTGCCGGAGCCGGCGTAGACCGCGGACACGTTGAGGCTGGGCGAGAGCCCCTGTCCACCCGTGCCGAGGTTGTTCGCGTCGATCGCCGTCCCGCCGTTGCAGAAGCCGGCGGGTTCGGATACCTGACAGCCGTACAGGAAGTAGCTGAGCGGCCGCGGGTTGTTGCCGGAGAACAGCGCGTTGGTGTCGAGACCGCCGCCGTCGATCAGGAAGCCGTTGTGGAACGTCCAGCCGTTGATGGTCTGGTTGTAGTTGCTGCCGAGGAAGTACAGCTTGCCGCCGCGGCCGTTGGCGAGGTTTGCGCCCTCGAAGCCGCCGGCCGGATTGGGCAGGGTGACGTTCTGGATCGCATAACTGCCGTAGCTGCCGGTGAGCGGGTTGAAGCCCGGGTAGCCCGAGTACGAGCCGCTCGCGTTCTGGATGAGCGGGAAGGGCGCCATGAATTGATTCTTGTCATCGAGCACGCGGGTCCAGAACACCACCGAGCCGCCGTCGAGGTCGTGCTTCAGGGTGGCGGTGAACTGGCCGCCGTCGTCGGCCGGGAACTGCGGGGAGCGGATGCCGTTGGACTTGCG
>JAKADE010000257.1 GCA_021820785.1 Pseudomonadota bacterium | reverse complement strand
CATCCTCGGCGCCATCGGCGGCCTCAGCGGTGCGGACAATCCGCAGCGGCCCCTGCGGCACCACGAGCGCGCCCAACGCGCAGTCCAGATGCGCCACCGAGGCGCCCACCAACTCCGCCAGTCGCTCGCCGCGATCAGAGCGAGACTGAGATGTGCCTCGATTGAGAACGGGGGATGTCACCTCATACAGCCACGCGAGGTCTCGAACCCCATCGTGCGCAGCGAATCCTCGTGTACTCTCTCCGGCGTACCGCGCCAAGTGATCCCCGACGCAGGCCAGAGCGGGTTCGAGCTGGGCCTGCAGGGTCGCGACGGACGGACAATCTCCTCCGGAGGCGATGTGAAAGATCACTAGACACACCCCAGCCACCGGCGGGGCAAGTGGCTTCGCTCCTCGGGTTCCACTCCCCGCGTACAGAACGAACGCTGCCGCGCGCTCGGAAGCGCTGACCGGCAAAATCGCGTTCAAAGGACGGCGGCCCGATCCGATGGCAGTGGATTTCAAGACGGAACGAACCTGAAGCTGAACCTGGGACAGCGGTACCGGATCGCGGCCTCGGAGGAGTTTGCCTCGAGCGCCGAAGAACGCCACCGCCCGTACGCCCGGCACGAGGCGCTCGATGACTTGGGCGTGCCGGTCGAGAAAGTCATATCCTGCCGCACCGCGGACGCTGCGCGCCATGCACCCTCCGAATCCCGACGCAGCGGAAACGCATTTCTCCCGCCAGCAAATTGCTCTGCGAGCGCTATGTGCGCAGCACCGCGTGCTTTCGCGCGATCTCAACGAGGTCGCGCCACATCGCCTCCTCAAATGCCTCGTTGGTCGTCGTCCATAGAATGATAAACCGCACTCTCGCATCCAAATGCCGACAGAGGCAGCTGATATAAGATTCGCTTCGACGCCGCGTTCGATCGGTTGCATCAATCGCATCGAGCGCAAACTCCTTCAGGCATTCTTTTGACGGAAGGCTGTCAATGCCACTCGCGCTCAGCTGTTCCTCGAGATAGCGCCCGGCGGCTGTGAGCTTCGGGATCGGTGAATCCTTCGCTGTGCTCGATCGGGCCACGCATCAACTCCGGCGAACATTTTTGAAATTCTTGCGCACCAATTCCGATTTCCGTGAGACTTCCGTCTCATTTTTGAGACATCCGGCACGCGCGCCCCGTCCCCACAATGCTCCGAGGCGTGAGGGCTCAGGATACCGTCCACCTCCCCGGCTCTCGAGCACGCCGAGTTGTAATTGGAATGAGCGCGGTACCCAAGCAGAAGAGCTCTCGCGCCGTCGCTTTCGGATGACCAAAGCTGGTGGTCACGACACTTCTCGGGCGGTGTTAACACGTGGCATGCTGAACGGGACTCGCTACCACCGGAATCTTGACCCGCTCGCGAATCGATCGTGTCGGCATCTGCAGCTCACTCCCGATCGCGAGCTCACACAGGGTGATTACGTCAAATTCACGCCGCTTGTCGGCTGTAGAGGGCCGTCGGTCGGGACCAATCGCAGCGCGCCAGGGTTCACTGAATAATATCGTGCGCTCCATGGAACAACAGTCGTTCCATGTCGTGCACAATGTGAGAGTAAGCGGGCGGGAACCCGTCACTCGCTGGAGAGTTTATCGTCATGAAACACTATACGCGCACCATCATGTTGCGGCGCCATCTGCGCACCGCCGCTCTCGCGTTGCTCACTCTCCCATTGACGGCCTGCGGTGGGAGTAGTTCCTCATCTGCTCCGGCCACCATGAATCTCGGCGTCACCGACGGTCCGGTGGCCTCAGCGAGCGCAGTGGTCATCTCCTTCACGGGAGTCGAATTGCAGCCCAGCGGCGGGGGCAGCTCCGTGACCATCAATTTCAACAGTCCGCAGACGATCAACCTGCTGAACGAGCAGAACGGCAGTGAAGCCTCTCTCCTCAGCGGCGCTTCCGTGCCGGCAGGCAACTATGATTGGATCCGCCTGCTGCTCAATGTCTCATCAAACGGCACGGTGGCGAATTCGTACATCGAGATCAATGGTGCCCAATACCCACTCGTCATTCCGAGCGGCGCGCAGACTGGACTGAAGCTTGTGCAGGGCTTCACCATGACTGCGAACCAAGTCGCGAACTTCACCGTCGACTTCATGCTACAGCAGTCGATCACGGCTCCGCCCGGCCTCACCTCCGGTGGCGGTACCCAGGATTACATCCTCAAGCCGGCGCTGCGTCTGATCAATAATGTCCAGGCCGGAACCATCAGCGGCACCGTGGCACTCTCGACGCTGCAGAGTAATTCGGCCTGCCTTGCGGGCTATTCGGGTAGCGGCCCGTTGCCGAATGCCCAGGTGGACATCTTCTCCGGGACCGTCACGCCCTCGAGCAGCCTGACCCCGGTGGTGGAGCCGGAGATCGCGCTCTCCTCCTCGGGCAGCTATGGCTATGACCAGCCGTTCCTGCTCGCAGGCGCCTATACGGTGGCGGTGGCGTGCTCAAGCACCTCGAGCGCCGGCACGAGCACGGTGACGTTCATACCGGCCGCGGGTACCGCCGCGACCGTGACGGCCAATCAGACAACGACGGTTAACTTCTGAGCCTATGGTCGGTTCGCAAGCCCCTGGCTGAATTCCGCTCGTCAGGGGCTTGCCCAAGCCACCGATTTTGCCGGGGGGCGGGTCGTTCAGGCGATGGGATCGGACTCGCCAGCGTGGCTTCCGGACTTGACGACTGCCAGTGCCGGAATCAAGATAGCAGCACGTTTCGGTTCGAGGAAACGGAACACGGTGAAAATCCGTGGCGGGCCCGCCGCTGTATCCGGGGACGGCCGCTGCAGGGTTGAAAGACCCACCACTGACGGGGATCACCCCGGCGGGAAGGCGCAGCGATCCGGCTGATCCGGTAGCCAGAAGACGTCTCGAACCGATTCGGAGTCTTGGCAAGGGCTCCGGCTGGGCGCATGCGATCGCGTGCGCCTAGCCGGAGCCCTTTTTGTTTCTGCACATCCCGCGGAGTGGATCATGACCCAGAGCGTTCTCATCAAGCAGCCGATCCTGCAGACCCCCACCCAGTCACCGCCCGCCGTGCCGACCATTGCGCTGCGAAAAACCTGCAATCCAGACGGCGTCGGCCTCTCGCATTATGTTCTGATGGACAATAAGGTCGCTCGGTGAGCGCCAGCTCGCCGGCCGGGACATTTCCCGATCCGACGCTTGCATCCTTGGACATCGGCCACCCCGCCTACGCCGCCATTCTCGATCCCGATACCGCGTTCTGGGCCCTGGTGGACAAGACGCGGGTGGCCGATACCTTGGCTGGGAGTATGTTGCGTGACACCTATCATCAGCACGCCGAAGCGTGCCGGCGCGAGCTGAATGCGCTGCGCTTCGAGCTGAAGCCATCGGGCGTTTATCTCAATCCGACCGAACGCTGCAATCTCAACTGCCGGTACTGCTACCTGCCCGAGGCGCAGCGCCGCAGCGGTGGGCACATGAGCGACGATGAGCTGCTCGCCTCGCTCAGCCGGCTGCGTGATTATTTCCGCTCGATCATGCCGGAAGGGGGCAAACCTCGCGCCATCTTTCACGGCGCCGAGCCGCTGATGAACCGGGACGCCGTGTTCGCCGCCATCGACGCGTTCGCCGGTGATTTCATCTTCGGCCTGCAGACCAATGGCACGCTTCTCGACGACCGGGCGGTGAGTTTTCTCACCGCGAGAAATGTCAGTATCGGACTGTCGCTCGATGGGCCGTCCGCCGGCATCACCGATGCCACTCGGCGCACCTGGAGCAGCAGGAGCGTGCACGATCGGGTGCTGGCGGCGATGGATCGCCTGCGGGGCTACGGCCCGTGGAGCGTCATCACCACCTGCACGACCGAAAACCTGCCTTACCTCACCGCCATGGTCGAGCTATTCCATGCCCGCGAGGTGCCCACCTGCATGCTGAACGCCGTCCGCTGCACCCTCCCCGGCGCTCGAGCCGTCAGGCCGGACGATGGTGCGATGACGCGAGCATTCTTTGCCGCACTCGATTGCACGCACGAACTCTATCGCGACAGCGGCAGAAAGCTCGTCGTGGCCAATTTCGCCAACATCCTCATCGCCATCCTGGCACCGACGGCGCGACGCTTGATGTGCGACATCTCGCCCTGCGGCGCCGGCCGCGCCTTCTTCGCTCTGTCGGCGGACGGGAACCTCTATCCCTGCAGTGAATTCATCGGCCTGCCCCGATTCAATGGGGGGCAGTTGTTGGCCGATGGCGGCATCGATGCGGCACTGACCTCCGATGCCTTCAGATCCGTGAGCGGACGGAACGTGGATACCTTCAGTCCGTGCGATGAGTGCGCGATCCGTCACTTCTGCGGCTCGCCCTGTCCGGCCGAGGCGCACGAAATGAACGGCGGAATGGGCGGCACCGGCGCTTTTTGCGCCTTCTACCGGGAGCAGGTCAATGATGCCCTGCGCTTGATTGCCGATGGCAAAGCCAACGATTACCTGTGGAGCGGCTGGGACGATGGCACCGAGACCCTCTTCGACCTCGCGCACTGAAGCGACTCCAAGCGTTGCCGCACAGATTGATGCCGTCCCAGCTGGAACATACCGCGAACACGTCAACGCCAGACGCTGCCCGTATGAGCACATTACCCGCGACGGCAGGACAGATGTACCAAAGAGGGGAAGATGTGGATACGGGCCTCACTCAGGCGCCTACGTGGAACCGAAGCGAGCCGCACCACATCTCTTGCGTAACCCGATTCATCGGCGTACGCTGCCTGCCGTCTCAGGTGGTTCAGGAAATCAATTTCCCTGGACTGAAACGGGAAGCCGGTGCGCGTCTGCTCTGCGGATGCAAACCCGGCGCTGCCCACGCAACGGTAAGCGAGCCAGAGACCGCGAAGAACCACTGTGCCATCGGCACGGGAAGGTGCGGTCTTGGGGACTTCAGGTCCACTCGCGAGTCCGGAGACCGGCCGGAGACACGCACTCGGCGACTCGCGTTGGGCGATGTCAGACCGGTTACGATATCTGCGTATCGCAGCCTTCTGTCGTCTCCGCACGCTCTCTCCGAGCCCATC
>JAKADE010000256.1 GCA_021820785.1 Pseudomonadota bacterium | reverse complement strand
GCGGGCAGTATCTGCGTCGTGCGCGGCGATACGGCCAATCATCTCGCCCGCGTGCTGCGCCTCGAGGTGGGCGATGTCCTCGAGGTGTTCGACGGCGAGGGCGGGGAATACAGCGGACGCATCGAAGCGATGCGCAAGGGCGAGGTGCACGTCGCACTCGGACCGCGGCGCGAGGGTCGCACCGAGTCCCCGCTGCGGCTCACCCTCGCGCAGGGGATCTCGCGCGGGGAGCGCATGGACTGGGTCGTCCAGAAGGCCGTGGAACTCGGCGTGACCCGCATCGTGCCGGTGCTGACCGAGCGCAGCGTAGTGCGCCTCGATGCCGAACAGGCGCGCAGCAAGCAGCGCCATTGGCACGGCATCGCGGTGTCGGCCTGTGAACAGAGCGGGCGCAACCGCCTGCCGCACATCGAGCTGCCGCAGCCGCTGCCGGCCTTCTTCGCGACACTCGGGGCCGGGCCGCTGCGTGTGCTGGCGAACCCGCAGGCGCATGCCGGCCTCGCGCAGCTGCCGGCGAGCGCCGGGGACGTGCTGGTGCTGATCGGTCCGGAGGGCGGTCTCGCCGATGCGGAATCACAAGCGGCCCTCGAGCACGGCTTTCACGCCGTGCGGCTCGGTCCGCGGGTGCTGCGCACCGAGACGGCGGCCGTGGCGCTGCTCGCGCTGCTGCAGCAGCGCTTCGGGGACCTCTAGCGCCGCCCTTAGGGCTGAAGCCGGGTGACGCTCCAGGGGCCGGCCGCGAACGATTCACCCGCCGCCGTAAGCGGCCGCCGCCACTGCAGGCGGTCGTGAATGCGCGCCGGACCCTCGATCCACAGCTCCACGGATTCGGCCCACAGGCGGTATCCGCCCCAGTGCGAGGGGCGCGGGATGGGTCCGCCAAAGGGCGGCTCGCTGCCCTGAGCATTCGGCACCGGCGCGCCGAAGCGATCGGCCGCCGCGGCGAGCGCTCGCTCGAGTGCCGAGCGCGATTCGACCGGCTCGCTCTGCTCGCTCGCCCAGGCCCCGAGGCGGCTCTGCCAGGGCCGCGAGGCGAAATACGCATCGCTGTCGGCCGCCGGTGCGCGCACCACCGGGCCCTCGATGCGCACCTGACGGTGCAGCGCGTCCCAGTGAAACACCGCCGCCGCCCGACCGGTGGCCGCGAGCTCCCGGCCCTTGCGCGAGGCGTAATTGGTGTAGAAGGCGATGTACCCCGGCTCGGCGGCGACCCCCTTGCACAGCACCACGCGCGCGGACGGCCGCCCGTCCGCATCGCAGGTGGCGAGCACCATCGCATTCGGGTTCGGTTGCGTGGCCGCGCTGCGGGCCTCCTCGAGCCAGCGCTCGAGGATCGCGAGCGGCTCGGCCGGTGGGGTGCCGGCGGACAATTCGGTCTGCGTGGACATGCCCGGCATGGTACGGGAAAGCGCCGCGGCGCGGCAGGCGTGAAATTCGACTTGCGGTGCCGCCGCCGGCCCGATACAAAGAAATGGCCCCGTACCGTACAGTGATCGGACTGCTCCGCATGACCCGCGACGATGTGACCCTGGATGATTTGCGCCGCCGGCTCACCGAGCTCGACCGGCAATTCATCCGGCTCGCCGCCGAGCGCAAGGCACTCAGCGCCGAGGTCGCGCGCGTAAAGCGGGCCACCGGCCACCCGACGCGCGATTACGGCCGCGAGCGCGAGGTGCTCATGGGCGCGCGCACCGCGGCCGCCGAGCTCGGTGTCTCCCCGGCGCTCGCCGAGGAGCTGCTGCGCCTGCTGATTCGCGCCTCGCTCACCACGCAGGAGCAGGCGAGCGTCGCGGCGCAGGGCACCGGCTCGGGCCGCCGGGCGCTGGTCATCGGTGGCGGCGGCAAGATGGGCCGCTGGTTCGTGCAGTTCCTCACCTCGCAGGGGTTCGCCGTGGAGGCGGCCGACCCGGCCGGGACGGTGGCCGGGGTGCCCGCCGTGGCGGATTGGCGCGCCAGTGACCTGACGCACGACTGCATCGTGCTCGCCACGCCGCTCGCTGCGACCGATACGATCCTGCGTGACCTCGCGCTGCGCCGTCCCGCCGGGCTCATCTTCGACGTCGGCTCGCTGAAGTCCCCGCTGCGCTCCGGGCTGCAGGCGCTGAAGTCGCACGGTTGCCGCGTCACCTCGGTGCACCCGATGTTCGGGCCGGACACCGAACTGCTCTCCGGGCGACACGTCATTTTCGTCGACCTCGGCCACGCCGAGGCGCTCGCCTCGGCGCGCGCGCTGTTCGCCCCGACCATGGCCGAACAGGTGGTGATGAGCCTCGATGATCACGATCGGCTGATCGCCTACGTGCTCGGCCTGTCGCATGCGCTGAACATCGCGTTTTTCACCGCACTCGCCGAGAGCGGCGAGGCGGCACCGAAGCTCGCGCGGCTCTCGAGCACCACGTTCGATGCGCAGCTCGACGTCGCGGCCTGTGTCGCGGAGGAGAGTCCGGAGCTGTACTACGAGATTCAAAGTCTGAACGATTACGGCGCGGAGTCGCTCGAAGCGCTGGTGCAGTCCGTCGAGCGCATCCGCACGGCCGTGCTGTCGCGCGACCACGACACGTTCGTGGCCCTGATGCGCCAGGGTCGGGAGTACCTGCAGGACCGGCGCAGCGTCGTCGAGCGGCGAGCGTAGGGACGGGACCGGAATGAACCAGACGCACTCGGGGCAGGGCATGGGGGGCGACATCATCGATGCGGACGGGTTTCGCGCCAACGTCGGTATCGTGCTGATGCGCCGCGACGGCGATGTGTTTCTCGGCCGGCGCCCCGGCGGCAAGGGCTGGCAGTTTCCCCAGGGCGGCATCCGCGCCGGGGAGAGCCTCGAGGAGGCGCTCTACCGCGAGCTGCACGAGGAAATCGGCCTTGCGGCCGAGGACGTGGAGCTGCTCGGACACACCGCGCGCTGGCTGCGTTACCGGTTGCCGCCGCGGTACGTGCGGCGCAACCGCCATCCGCTGTGCATCGGGCAGAAACAGCGCTGGTGCCTGCTGCGCCTGCGCCGCGAGGTTGAGACGTTCGACTTCCGCAGCACCACGGAGCCGGAGTTCGACGAGTGGCGGTGGGCGGATTTCTGGGAGCCGGCGCGCGAGGTGATCTACTTCAAGCGCAAGGTCTACCAGCGCGCCCTCACGGAGCTCGCGCCGCTCGCCTTTCCCACCGGACAGCCGGCACTGCCGGACTGGTGGGACGAGCTGACCGGGCGGACCCGCGACGACGCACCGGTGCGTGCGGGTGAATAGCCCGCAGCCGATGGCGCCGGCGCGTCCCTGGCGCAGCCGCGGGATGCGGATCGGGCTCGCCCTCGGGGCGCTGCTCGTGCTGTATCTGGCGTTTGAGCTCGGCCGCTACAGTGCCGGCTACAGCATCCTGGCAGCGATCCATGAGCACGCCGTGCTTGCCGCGGACATCGAGCGGCTGAAGCACACGCAGCGGACCTTGGAGGCACGCGTGGCGGAACTGCAGACCTTCAATGCCGGACATGCCCATGCCGAAGAGGTGGTGACGCACACCATTGCGCAGCTGCAGGCCCAGATTGCCCGGCAGCGCGAGAAGCTCGCGTTCTACCGCGGGGTGCTCGCCTCCGGTGCCCCGGCGATCGGGGTGCGCGTCGGGGAGGTGCAGCTGTCCCCGGGCAAGCGGCCGCTGCATTTCCGGGCGGACCTCTCGCTGCTGCGCAGCGATCGCCCGGACGGCGAGGTGGCTGGGACGGTGAGCTTGAGCGTCGCGGGCAGCGGGCCGGGCGGCTCGACGGTGAACCATCAGGCACTCACGGGCCATGCGGCCGACCTGCGCTACCGCTTCCGCTACTACCAGGAATTCAAGCCGACGCTGGTGCTGCCGCCGGGCTTCAAGCCCGAGCGTCTGACGGTGACGGTGCGTTCGAGCCGATCGAACATCGCCCCGCTCGTGCAGACCTACCCCTGGAGCGCCATCTCGGTACCGTGAGGACGGCATACGCCGGATCTTTGACCTGGACGCGCGCTGCTCCTAGACTTTGCATATGAATACCACCGACGCCACTTCCGATGCTGCTTTGCTCTTCACCGACGCGGCTGCGCGCAAGGTCGGAGACCTGATCCGCGGCGAGGGCAACCCGAACCTGATGCTGCGCGTGTTCGTGCAGGGCGGCGGCTGCTCGGGCCTGCAGTACGGCTTCGAGTTCGATGAGCAGGTCCAGGACGGGGATACCTGCATCGAGAATCAGGGCGTGAAGCTGCTCGTCGACCCGATGAGCGTGCAGTACCTGATGGGCGCAGAGATCGACTACCGCGAAGGTCTCGAGGGCGCGCAGTTCGTCATTCGCAACCCCAACGCCACGACCACCTGCGGCTGCGGCTCCTCGTTCGCCGCCTGAGCGGGCGCCCAGCCGCGTGCGACGACCGGCCGCCCCCCGCGCAACCCGTACGCCTCGCCGCGCCGCACGATCCCGCCCCGATGTGCTGGCGGCGGTGGATCTGGGCTCGAACAGCTTCCACATGGTCGTGGCGCGCTATTCGCACGGCCAGCTCGTCATCATCGACCGGCTGCGCGAAATGGTGCGGCTCGCCTCCGGTGTCGAGGAGAACGGCGAGATCGATCCGGTGGTCGCCGAACGGGCGATCGCCTGCCTGCAGCGGTTCGGGCAGCGCCTGCGGGCCATGCGCGCCGGCAGCGTGCGGGCCGTCGGCACCAGCGCGTTGCGCCTGGCCCACCGCAAACACTGGTTTCTCTCCCGCGCCCGCGAAGCGCTCGGGCATCCCATCGAGATCATCTCCGGCCGCGAAGAGGCCCGTCTGATCTATGCCGGCGTTGCGGCCAACCTGCCGCGTCTGCCGGGGCGGCGCCTGATCATCGACATCGGCGGCGGCAGCACCGAGATGATCATCGGCGAGGGGCTCCGCCCGCTCGAACTGGAGAGTCTGCGAGTCGGCTGCGTGGTGGTGAGCGAGCGGTTCTTCGGCGACGGCAAGATTTCCGCCAAGCGCATGGCGGCGGCCCGACTCGCCGCGCGGGCGCAGCTCGCGCCGCTGCGCAGCGCGTTCCGCCGGCGCGGCTGGCAATACTGCGCGGGCAGTTCAGGC
>JAKADE010000255.1 GCA_021820785.1 Pseudomonadota bacterium | reverse complement strand
AGGAGGAAGCCGACCGCGTCGGCATCGAGTATCTGGCGGCCGCCGGCTTCGACCCCGAGGCGATGGCCGACATCTTCCAGAAGATGATGCGCCTGGAGGGCATCCAGGACAGCTGGGTGCCGGCGGTGCTGATCGGCCATCCGATCACCGTCGACCGCATCGCCCAGGCCCGGGCACGCGCAGCGCAGTTTCCGCCCGCACCGAACACCAGCTCCCCGGATTACTACATCATCAAGGAGCGCGTGCGCGTGCTTACCGCGCCCTCCTCCGAGAACCTGGTGCGCTACTACACCGGGCGCATCGCACGCGGCCACGACGGGATCGGCGTCGAATACGGCTACGGGCTGGCACTGATGCGCGCCGGTCACGCGCACCGGGCGGTGCGCGTATTCGCCAGGCTGCTCGCGGCACATCCGGATTTGCACCTGCTCTACACCGCGCTCGGCCAGGCGCAGGCGCAGGCCGGGGAGATGCACCAGGCACTCGCCACGTTCGCCATCGCCAAGCGACTCTTCCCGCTGAACGTGCCGGTCACCGTGCGCTATGCGCAGACTCTGATGCTCGACCACAAGGACGCGCAGGCGCACCGCATGCTGCTGAACCTGTTCAACCTGGTCGATCCCACCCCGCGCGAGATCGAACTCACGGCGCGCGCGGCGAGCGCGGCCGGTGATCTCGGCGATGCGTACTACTACATGGGCGAATACCAGCTCCGCCAGGGCAACCTGCCGCTCGCCATCAAGCAGTACCAGATCGCCCTCTCGATGCCGAATCTCAATTACGTACAACGCCAGCGCATCAGCGCGCGCATGAAGGAAGTGAAGGATTACCTGGAGCGCGCCGAGGCGCGACACCGGAGTTAGGCGGCCGGCGGGCCGCCTGCGGGGCGGCGCCGGGACCGGATCATTGGGCTGATACAATGCGCATCTACATCGCGCACGGATACGTCATGGAAAAAACCGGCAAGAAAATCGCGCTTCTGACCCTGACCCTCGCCTCGCTGACGCTGTTCGGCTGCGCCGCAGTGCCGCGTGCCGAGCGCGACCCGCGCGATCCCTGGCAGCGGATGAACCGTGCGACCTTCCACTTCGACATGCAGTTCTACCAGCACGTCGCCTCTCCGGTGGCCCGCACGTACGTGCGTGTGGTGCCGCACCCGCTGCGCACCGGGATCAGCAACTTCTTCGCCAACCTCAGCTACCCGACCGTGATCGTGAACGCGCTGCTGCAGGGACAGCTGAAGGACTTCGTGCGCGATTCGGGGCGCTTCATCGTCAATTCGACGCTCGGCATCGGCGGACTGTTCAATCCGGCCTCGCACATGGACCTGCCGCCGGAGGATCGCGACTTCGGGCAGACCTTCGGCAAGTGGGGAGTCGGCACCGGACCGTATCTGGTGCTGCCGTTCCTCGGCCCCTCGGATGTGCGCGATGCGCTCGGCATGGTCCCTGCCGAATACACCGATCCGGTGCACTACGTGCAGAACACCTGGGCCGACTGGGGCACCCGCGGTGCGGGGCTGCTCAACACGGACGCCGAGATGCAGCCGACGATTCGCCTGATCAGGCAGTCGCTCGATCCGTACACGTTCGCCCGCCATGCGTATCTGTCGCAGCGGGAGTACATGGTCAAGGGCGAGGCGAAGGAGAACGCGGCGGAAGAGGAACTGAAGCAGCTGCAGAACGGCGGCAACTGACCGCCCTGGGGACAGGTGAGGCCGCGCGAGCGCGCGGCCTCAGACGCCCTGCTGCAGCATCCCGTCGACGGCACTGATGCGCGCCAGGCGCAGCAGGCCCTCGGGCAAGCGTTCGAAATGCAGTGCCTTGCCCGCACGGCGCGCCTCGGCGAGCCAGTCGAGCAGCACCGCGAGTCCGGCACTGTCGGCCTGACTGATGTCCCCGCAGTCGATGACGAATGACTTCGCCGCCGCGCGCTGGGCATTGAGCCCGAGGGTACGGGCGCGCTTGGCGGTGGCGAACGTCAGCGCCCCGCGCGCCGTGCAGCGCTCCGGGGAGCTCACGGCGAACTCGAACGCCCCCTCCTTCGATTCGCTGGCGCCGGTGGCCATCGGTGCGCTCAGGGCTTCTTCTGCAGCGCGGCCGGCTTCTCACCGGCCTGCAGCCGCTGGATGACGGCATCGAGTCCGTGCTGCTGGATCTGCGGACCGAGCTCGGCGCGGTAGCTCGTGACATAGCTGATGCCTTCGACATTGAGGTCGAACGCCTGCCACCCCGACGGGGTCATGTACACGTAGAACAGCACCGGGATCGTCGAGCCGTTGGCGCGCTTGAACACCGTGCGCACGGTGGCGACCTTGGTGCCGGGCTTCACGTGCGTCGGGTAAACCGTGAGCATGTTCGAGTGGAACTCGAGGAGCGCCGCACCGTAGTTCTTGACCATCGAGTCCTTGAACGCCTGGATGAAGCGATCCTTCTGCTCGGCGGTCGCAGTGCGACCGTACCGGCCGAGCACCAGGTCCGCGGCGAGCTGGGCATCGAAGTGCGGCACCAGGTACTTGTTGACGATCGCCTCGATCTTCTGCGGATGGCCGCGCAGCTCGGCGCGATGTCCGTTCAGCGCCTGGAGCATCTGATTGGCCACCGACTGGATCATCTGCGAGGGCTGCTCGAACGCCGCCGTCTGGCTGGGCGCGGCGTACGCCGCAGGCGCAAGCATCGGCGGACCGGCCAGGGCGGCCACGGCGATCAGGGTCACGGCTTTCATCACTTCTGCTCCTTTGCTCCGCCGCCCGAGCTCTTCGAGCCGCTCTTGCTGGCGAAGTTTGCAAAAAACTTGTTGATCAGGTTCTCGAGCACGAGCGCGGACTGCGTCTGGATGATCTCGCTGCCGGCCTTCAGATAGGTCGGCATGCCGCCCGGGCTGATGCTGATGTACTGCCCGCCGAGCAGCCCCTCGGTGTCGATGCTCGCGGAGCTGTCCATCGGGATCTGGTTGAAATGCGGGTTGATGAGCAGCCACACCTTGGCCCGCTCGGTATTGGTGTCGAAGTCGATCCGGGTCACCTGCCCGATGCGCACGCCGGCCATGCGCACCGGGGCGCCGACCTTGAGGCTGCCGATGTTGTCGAACTGTGCGGTCACGGGGTAGCCGACCGGTTTGCTGAAGCTGAACTTCAGGCCGTTGGTGGGCAGCTGCATGCTGAGAAACAGCAGCGCCGCGAGCCCGAGCAGCACGAACAGGCCCGTTCCGATTTCTAATGAGCGATTGGCGCGCATGGCTGAAAAAATCCTCTTACATGAATGCGGCGGTCAGCACGTAATCGAGCAGGAGCGTCATCACCGAGGAGGCCACCA
This sequence comes from Pseudomonadota bacterium, assembly GCA_021820785.1. The sequence continues at coordinate 1,753 of JAKADE010000255.1, read as the reverse complement.
CCGTACGGGTGGTCGCAAGGCCCACGCCCTCGGCGGTCGGATCGGCGTGATAGCCCTCGTTGACCGCGATGAGACTGACGACGGCGCCGAACACCACGCTCTTGACGATCCCTTCGGTCACATCCTTCAAGGCGACCGCGCTCTGGGTCTGCGACCAGAACGTGCCGTGATCGACGCCGAGCATCTGCACGCCGATCAGCTGCGCCCCGTAGAGCCCGATGACGTTGAAAATCGCGGTCAGCAGCGGCATGGCGATCAGGCCGCCGAGGAAGCGCGGCGCGGCCACGTAGCGCAGCGGATCGACCGCCATGACTTCCATGGCGGTGAGCTGGTCGGTGGCGCGCATCAGACCGATTTCCGAGGTCAGTGCGGTGCCGGCCCGGCCGGCGAACAGCAGCGCCGTCAGCACCGGCCCGAGCTCCTTCAGCAGCGCGAGCGCCGCGGCCGTGCCGAGTGCCTCGGTGGCCCCGAAGCGATTGAGCAGCTCGTAGCCCTGCAGCCCGAGCACCATGCCGGTGAACAGTCCCGAGAGCATGATGATGATGAGCGAGCGGGCGCCGGCATTGTAGATCTGCGCGACGATGAGCTTCGGGCGGGCGAGCGCCGGGATGCACGCCCCCAGCAGCCGCACGAAGAACAGCCCGGTCACACCGGTCTTGCGCACCGCCTCCATCACTCCGGCCTTGGATGCAGCGCTCATCGCGGGCTCTCCAGCAGTTGCGCGGCGTAATCTTCCGCCGGGTAATGAAAGCGCACCGGACCCTCGGCACCGCCGGTCATGAACTGGCGCACCGTGGGGGCGTCGCTGCGGGCGAGCTCCGCCGGGGTGCCCGAGGCGACCACCCGGCCCTCGGAGAGCAGGTAGCTGTAATCGGCGATGGTCTCGATCTCGTGCACGTCGTGGGACACCACGATGCTCGTGATCTTCAGCGCATCGTTCATCTGCTTGATCAGCCGCAGGATCACCCCGAGGGAGATCGGATCGAGCCCGACGAACGGCTCATCGTAGATCAGCACTTCCGGATCCATGACGATCGCTCTGGCGAGCGCGACGCGTCGCGCCATGCCGCCGGAGAGCTCCCCGGGCATCAGGTGCGCCGCACCGCGCAGGCCGACCGCCTCGAGCTTCGTCAGCACCAGGTTGCGGATCAGCGGTTCGGGCAGATCGGTGTGCTCGCGCACCGGGAACGCGACGTTCTCGAACACGTCGATGTCCGTCAGCAGCGCACCGTTCTGGAACAGCATGCCCATGCGCTGGCGCGTGGCATAGAGCTCGCGGCTGCCGAGCGTGCCGACGTCCTGGCCGAACACCGACACTACGCCGCGGTCGGCGTAGATCTGCCCGGTGATCAGGCGCAGCAGGGTCGTCTTGCCCGTGCCGCTCGGTCCCATCACCGCGGTGATCAGCCCGCGGCGCGCCGCGATGTCGAGTCCGGAGAAAATGGGCCGGCCGTCGACGGCGTAGTGCACGCCGCGCACATCGATGACCGCGTCGGCCGGCGCTTGCGCCGCGGCGCTTGCTGATTCACTCACGCGGGTCCCTGCCTCCTCGCTGCTCCGCCGGTTCAGGCGGCGCGCTCCAGGTCGGTCGAGTAGCGGCCGGTGCTGGCGAGCGCATTGAGCCTGGCGCGGCGCAGGAACTCCTGCTGACCGGCCTTGAAGTCCGCGCTGCGTCCGCCCCAGGCGGCCAGCGCCGTCTCCTGCAGCGCCCGTCCGTAGCTGAACGTGACCGCCCAGGGAAGCGAGCCGGTCT
>JAKADE010000254.1 GCA_021820785.1 Pseudomonadota bacterium | reverse complement strand
AACGCGCGCAGCGCCTGGCGCTCGACACCCTCGAAATTCAGTTCCTGATCTTGCATGCGCGGCCTCAAACCTGGACTTCGGCGAGATTGCCCTTGCGCTCGAGCCATTCGCGCCGGTCGGCGGCGCGCTTCTTGGCGAGCAGCATGTCCATGAGCTGTTCGGTGTCATCCTCGGCATCGACGGTGAGCTGCACCAGACGGCGCGTGCGCGGATCGATCGTGGTCTCGCGCAGCTGCGCGGGATTCATCTCGCCGAGCCCCTTGAAGCGGGTGACCGTGGGCTTGGCGCGTGGATTTTCCTGCGCGATGCGCCGCAGCACCTGCTCGCGCTCGCCGTCATCGAGGGCGTAGTAGACCTGCTTGCCGGCGTCGATGCGGTACAGCGGCGGCATGGCCACGTAGACGTGCCCGTTGGCCACCAGGGGGCGGAAGTGGCGCAGAAAGAGCGCACAGAGCAGCGTTGCGATGTGCTGTCCGTCGGAGTCGGCGTCCGCCAGGATACAGACCTTGTGATAGCGCAGCTGGCTCAGGTCGTGCGCGCCGGGCTCGACGCCGAGCGCGACGCTGATGTCGTGCACTTCCTGCGAGGCGCCGATCTGTCCGGGCTCGAGCTCCCAGGTGTTCAGGATCTTGCCGCGCAGCGGCATGATGGCCTGGAAGTCCTTGTCCCGGGCCTGCTTGGCCGAACCGCCGGCCGAATCGCCCTCGACGAGAAACAGCTCGCCGCGGCGCGGATCCTGGCTGGCGCAGTCGGCGAGCTTGCCCGGCAGCGCAGGCCCGCCCGCGATGCGTTTGCGGACCACGCGCTGCGCGGCACGGGCGCGCTCCTGCGCATTGGCGATGGCGAACTGCGCGATCCGCTCGCCGGCATCCGGATGGCCGTTCAGCCACAGCGCCATCGCGTCGCGAGCGAAGCCTTCGACCAGTGCGGCGGCATCGCGCGACGCGAGCCGCTCCTTCATCTGGCCGGCGAACTGCGGCTCGCGGATTTTCACCGACAGCACGTAGCACACCTTGTCCCACACGTCCTCGGGCGTCAGCTTGATGCCGCGCGGCACCAGCGAGCGGAATTCGCAGAACTCGCGCACCGCCTGGGCGACGCCGGCGCGCAGGCCATTGACGTGCGTGCCGCCCTCGGGCGTGGGAATCAGATTGACGTAGCTCTCCCCGAGCGTCGTGTCCGCCCCGGGCGCCCAGGCGAGCGCATAGCTCACCATGTCGGTCTCGAGCTCGCGCTGCGCCACGATCGGCTCGTTCGGCAGCCGCTCGCGCTCGCCGAGTTCTTCGAGCAGATACGCCCCGAGGTCGCCGCTGTAGAACCACTCATCGCGCTCGCCGGTGAGCTCGTTGGTGAAGCTGATGCGCAGCCCCGCACAGAGCACGGCCTTGGCCTTGAGCGTGTGCTTCAGCTGCTGGACCGAAAATTTGTCCGAATCGAAGAACTGCGGATCCGGCCAGAAGCGCACGCTGGTGCCGGTGCTGCGCTGCCCGACGCTGCCCAGGACCGAGAGCTTCTCGATCAGCTTGCCGTCGGCGAATGCGATGCCGTACTCCTTGCCGCCGCGCCGGATGCGGCACTCGAGCCGCTTCGAGAGCGCGTTCACCACCGAGACGCCGACGCCGTGCAGACCGCCGGAGAACGTATAGGCCTTGTCGGAGAATTTGCCGCCGGCGTGCAGGCGCGTGAGGATCAGCTCGACGCCGCTCACCTTTTCCTTCGGGTGAATGTCCACCGGCATGCCGCGGCCATCGTCGGCGACCATCAGCGAGCCGTCTTTGAACAGCGTCACGTCGATCTGCTTGCAGAAGCCCGCCAGGGCCTCATCGACGCTGTTGTCGATCACCTCGTGGGCCAGGTGGTTCGGCCGCGACGTGTGGGTGTACATGCCCGGCCGGCGGCGCACCGGCTCGAGGCCGCTCAGCACCTCGATATCCGAGGCGGTGTAGGACTGGCTCATCGTGCTGGGTCAGAATCTCGCGCGGGCTAAAAGCCCGGGGCCGCGAATCTTACAGCACACGGCCGCCGAAAACGCGAATTTGGCGCCTCAGGCGAGATCGGCGAGGAGCGCCGCACGCACCGCATCGGGCACGGGGCTCACGCGGTGGCTGTAGTGCTCGTGATCGACCCCGGCGGCGAGCGGCGCACCGGCGCGCAGCGCGCCGATCATGGCCGCGGTGAGCTCGAAGCGCAGGAAATGCACCGCGGAGGTCTTCTGCGCGTTCTCGCGCTCGAGGTCCTCATCGGCGAGCGCGTACACCGCGGAGTATCCGCCCACCTCGACCCAGCAGCGCCGCTCCACACCCTTCAACAGCGCGAGCCGGCGCTGCCGTTCGGCGACATCGGGGAACTCGATGAGCAGCGTCGCCTTCCAGTTCGTCCCATCCGGAATCAGCGGATTGTAGGCGCCGAGCTCCTCGGCGATCCCCTCGGGCTCGAAGATCCGCTCGACACGCAGCATTTCCTGGATCTGGTACTGGATGGTCAGCCGATCCTCGAAGCACCAGGTCATGTTCGGGCCCACAGCGAGCTGCCGATGGCGCTTGTGCTCGAGCACGCGGGCACGGAACGCGGTGCGCTCGCGGGCGTAGTGTTCGAGGCCGAACAGGTCGGCGGCGGTGAGTTTCTGCATGAGGCCCTCTGTGCGCTGGAGTTACAGGCCGTAGGCGCGCCGCAACAGCTTCAGCGGATGCTCTGGCGGCGCGCCGGAGGCGAGTCCGCTTTCGATCTGGTGCCCGGCCATCGGGCAGTCGCTGGCGTAGTGCGCCGCGCCGCTCGCCTCGACACGGCTCATCACCGGCCGGCCGATCTTCATCGACGCGGCACGGAATTCCTTCTTCACCCCGTAGGTGCCATCGTGCCCGGAGCAGCGCTCGATGGGCTCGACGGTGGTGTCCGGCACCAGCTGCAGCACGTCGCGAGTCTTCAGTCCCATATTCTGCACGCGCAGATGACACGGCACGTGGTAGCTGATCTTGCCGAGCGAATGCTTGAAGTCGGTGCGCAGCTCCCCGGCGCGGTGGCGCAGCATCAGATACTCGAACGGGTCGAAGATGCGCCGCGCGACGCGCTTGACATCGGCATCCTCGGGAAACATCAGCGGCAGCTCCTGCTTGAACATCAGCACGCACGAGGGGATCGGCGCGACGATGTCGCAGCCGGCATCGATGGCGGCGAGCAGCTGCGGGATGTTCTGCTCCTTCAGGCGCGCCACCGCCTCGAGATCCCCGAGTTCGAGCCGCGGCATGCCGCAGCAATGTTCCGCAGCGAGCAGACGCACCTCGATGCCGTTGTGCGCGAACACCGCGGCGAGATCCTCGTTGAGCTCAGGCTCGTTGCGGTTGCCGTAGCATGTGGTGAACAGCGCCACCCGGCCGGTGGTCTCCGGCGTCGCACGCGCCGTACCGGCGGCGGCGGCCGCGACGGTGCCGAGTCCCTTCAGTCGCTTGCGCGCGGTGCGCGAGTGGTACTCGGGCACCGGTGCGGTGGCATCGACGCCCAGCGTCTTCTCCAGCAGCGCCCGGCCGGCCCTCGAGCGGTTCACGGCGTTCACCACCTGTACCACCACCGGAATCCCGGCAATGCGCCCGACCGCCTCGGTCGCGGCCAACGCCCGGTTGCGCAGGCTCACACCCTCCTTGCGGGTGCGCGCCGCCTTGGCGCGCAGCATCAGGTGCGGGAAGTCCAGTGCCCAGGGGTGCGGCGGCACGTACGGACACTTGGTCATGAAGCACATGTCGCACAGGTAGCAGTGATCGACCACCTGCCAGAACACCTTGCGCGGCACGCCCTCGAGCTCTCCGCTCTCGGTGGCGTCGATCGCATCGAACAGCGTGGGGAAGGCGTTGCACAGACTGAAGCAGCGGCGGCAGCCGTGGCAGATCTCGAACACCCGTTCGAGTTCCTGATTGAGGCTCTGCTCGTCGTAGAACGCCTCGCTGCGCCACTCGAGGGGGTGACGGGTGGGCGCCTCGAGGCTGCCTTCGCGGCCGCCCGAGCCGCCTGTCGTGGCCGGTGTGCTCATGCGCAGAGACCTTCCCGGACCTGCCCCGGGGCGGGACGCCTCAGCGTCCCCCCGGGTCAGGTCTCATCGAGCTGGTATTAGATGTTGTCCAGGGCCTTCTGGAAGCGATTGGCGTGCGAGCGCTCGGCTTTCGCCAGCGTCTCGAACCAATCGGCAATCTCACCGAAGCCCTCGTCGCGGGCCACCTTGGCCATGCCCGGGTACATGTCGGTGTACTCGTGGGTCTCCCCGGCGATGGCGGCCTTGAGATTGAGCTTCGTGTCGCCGATCGGCAGGCCCGTCGCCGGGTCGCCCACCGCCTCGAGGTACTCCAGGTGGCCGTGCGCGTGCCCGGTCTCGCCCTCGGCGGTGGAACGGAACACCGCGGAGACGTCGTTGAAGCCCTCGACATCGGCCTTGGCTGCGAAATACAGGTACCGGCGGTTGGCCTGCGACTCGCCCGCGAACGCGTCCTTCAGGTTTTGCTCGGTTTTGCTGCCTTTGAGGTTCATACCGCTCTCCGATTTAGACTGGTTCTAACAGGAGGGCAGACTTTAAGCGCCCCCCTGTCAGGCGTCAACCGCAATTGACCCCCTCACTGAGCGGTGTATAAGGTGCGCCCCATGAGGCCCGACCCGCGACCCCGCACCGCGGCCGTGTATGGAGATTTTTGGCGTGGCACCGGATCAGCAGCTTCCCGAGTTCGAACAGGCGCTGGCGGAACTCGAGACCGTCGTGGAGCGGCTCGAACGCGGCGATCTGCCGCTGGAGGAAGCATTGAGCGTGTTCGAGCGTGGCGTGGAACTGACGCGCCACTGCCAGAGCGCCCTGAAGGCGGCCCAGCAGCGCGTCGAGATCCTCGTCAAGCGCGAGGATCAGGTCCAAGTCGAGCCGTTCGCGGCGGACGGCCGTGACGGAACCGCCGCCTAGACCCGTCGAGTCCCCTCACTTTTTGTTGTCGAACCGCAACACACGGGCGCGCCCCGGCGCCTGCAGTGTACACTGAGACGAATGAGCGCCCCCCATAGTTACCCTCTGCTCGACCCGATCCGACTGCCTGCCGACCTTCGACAGCTGCAGGAATCCCAG
>JAKADE010000253.1 GCA_021820785.1 Pseudomonadota bacterium | reverse complement strand
GTAACCGGCGCTCACTTGGAATTGTGGGTAGCGTTGCTTGCCGGCGAGCGTCGCTTTCGCGTAAGCGGCACGTTCTTGCGCTTCGAGCGCCTTGAGCTGCGGGTGGGTCAGCGCCCGCTGCAGGAGCGCCGCTTCGGACGGCAGATGCGCCGGCGCGGGCAAGGCCGCGGGCAGTGGAATCGGGGAGGTTGGTGGCCGATCGAGCAGTGCGTTCATGCGCGCTGCAACGACGGCGATTTTGCGCTCCCACTTAAGCTGCTGCTGCGCGAGCACAGTCCGCTCAACCTCCGCCTGCAACACATCGGCTTGCGGCGCCTTGCCGGTCGCGTAGCGCACCGAGGCGATGCGCCGCAGCTCGGCGAGGACGGACTGGTTGGCGGCGTTGATGGCGAGCGCGCGGTGAACGAACACCCAGTCCGCAAAGACCCCTCGCGCCGTCGCCTGGAGGCGCAGCCGCAGCGCCTCGAGGTCGTGACGCGCCACCTCCGCATCGGCTTGCGCAATCTCCTTGCGCGCCTCGAGCGTGCCCCACCAGGGCAGGGCCTGACTCACCTCGATGTCCTCGCCCGTTCCCATGGCGCTGCCGAAAGTACGCGGCGCCGCCGATACGCTCAGCATCGGATCGGGCAACGCGCCAGCCGGCCGGATGCTGGAGACCGCCGCGACCAGCGCCTGACGCATGGCGCGGAGACTTGCGTTGCGCGCAAGCACCGCAGTGGTGAACGATTCAGCCGTCAGCGGCGCCGGCAGCGGCACATAACGGTCCCGGTGCGCGAGCTCGGCGGCATGAGTTGCGCTCGCGGCGAGGAGCAACGCCAAGCCGACCACGCCGGGGAGACTTTTCGAATATTGACGCACAAGACACTCCGTTTGCAGATCCCAAACGATGACGTGCCCGCACACGCTTGGCGTGCGAGCACCGATCCGCAACGTGGAGTGTTAGAGTCTCAGACGGAGGGTCGAAAGATAGGTATCGCGCCCCGCCGAGGAGGCGGTGGCCGTGCGCGGGGGACCCTGCGGTGGCGGCCTTCGATGAGCCGCCACAGGAGAGACAGCAGTCCATGCCGGCGCGGACGGAGCGACGGCATGCACATTTCGGATTTCAATCCCGCTGACTCGAGCAGCGGGTCCCGCCGGCACCCATCCACAAGCGCTGGGCATCCCGCAGGAGACGCCGCGGGACAACGACGCACCACCACAGGGCATCGGCATTCGGTGACCCGTCATGGGGCAGCGCATCGGTACCGGAGTGGGGGACAGCATCATGGGACACGCCCAGACCTGCTGGCCGTACCCGAGGGTCACCACTGCCAGCAGCAGGAGCGTGAGGTAATGCGAATGAAATCGCCGAGCCATCATGACCTTGTCATGCTAACGCTTTTGAGACTGAAACGCCACCGCCGAGAAGCCTGGGCATTCCGGGGATTGCTCATCTCCTGAGGGAAACTACCGCTGCGGGCCCTTCCCTTCCATAGGCATTCCCTGCATCGCCTGCATCTGCCCCATCATCTGCTCCATCATCAGTTGCATCATGTCGAGACGGTTCTGCATCTCGTCCCGCATCCGGTCGTGCATCCGCTGGCACTGCTGCGCGGAGGGTGCATTCCGATTGCCGCCCCCCATCATGCCGTGACCCATCATCCCGTGCCCCATCGAGGGACCGCCCATCATCCCCCGAGGCATCATGCCAGACATCATCCCCCGCCCATGGCGCGCATGGCCCGCATCTGCTCCATCATGGTGTGCATGTGCTCGCGCAGCAGCGTCGCTCTGACCTCTGGACTCTTCGTCTCGCGGATACGCCGCATCTGCTCCTGCATGAGCTTCATCCGAGCTTCCACCTCATTGAGATGCGTTGCGGCTATAGAGGTCCGTTCGGTTGCTTGAGCCGCCGGCGGTTGGGGTGAAGGGGGCGCGGCCTGCGCGGTCGCGATCGCGAACAGCGCCAGGGTAACGCCCGGTAGTGCCATTGAGAGTCTCGATTTCACTGGAGTCTCCTCGCTTGAATGACGCCGTGCACCGGTTAAGGCCCGGCCTCCTCGATGAGCCGGCGCCAACCGCCGCGCCCCGGGAAGAACATGGGCACTCGCCGCCGGTACTCCTCGTACCGCTCGCCGAATTTCGCGATCATATCCCGCTCTTCCCGATACGCGAGCCGAGTGTAGACGAACACGATGATTGGAACCAACGTCACGGAAAAGACGGTCGGCCAATGAACGACGCCTTCGCCGAAGAGTCCCACGAAAAGCCCGGTGTACTGGGGGTGGCGCACGAGTCCGTAGAGGCGGTCGGATGCGAGTCTGCCCGCCTGGTGCGCGCGGTAGAGCTCGCGCCATCCCTCGATGAAGAGGCCAATGCCGAGAAAGAGCAGCACATACCCGATCAGCATGGAGATCATCATACCGGTATCGCCCATGCCGAGCAGCGTCGACCACAAGTTCGCGTTCAAGCCACGGCGGTCGAGATGCAAGAACCGCACGAGCAGATAGATCGTCAGCGGAAAGCCGTACATTTCCGCGTAGAGCGCGATGATGAACGCCTGGACCAAGCCCGCGCCGGCCCACTCGCGCCACCCCTTGGGAGCGAAATATCGATAGAAGACCCAGGAGGCGATCACGATCATCACGATCGCGAGGCCCCACGCGCCCGAATGTGCAATGTGCACGCTCATGGCTGACGACGGCCAAACAGAAACACGTTGTAGAGCGGCACCCAGATGAGCGCAATGAACCAGCCGTAGGCGTAGCTCTCGATCAACCCAAGGGCAAAGGACCCCCAGGTCAGCCAGTGGAAACCGGGCACGAGTCCGAGCCAAGTGTGATACATGGCATAGCGCGGGACGAGAAGGTCAAATGCCACGCACAGTGAGAAAGTAATCGCGAGAAACAGCCCCGTCGCCATCCCGGCCGCTTTGAGCGAGATGCCCGTTTTCATGGGGCCGACCTCTTCCCCGGTACCTCTGGCACTGCCTCCGTCGTCGCTCCAGCGCCGAGATACCGCTCCGGCTGTGCTTCGAATCTATCGAGGCAATCTCGCGAGCAGAAACGCAGCGTCTTGCTTCGATAGACGCTCGCGTAGCCGCTGGCCGGCTCGACCGCCATTCCGCACACGGGATCGACGCCCGCATCGAGAGCATGGTGGGTAGACGGGGTGACGGTCTGGTCACTGTTGTTGTCGCGCTGGTGAGTGTGGCCGCCATGGCCGCCGTGACCGACATGCGCTCCGCAGCCGAAGCGCATCATGACAAAGAACAGCGCCCCAAAGAGCAAGAATGAAAGAAGGCCACTCATGGCGCGACACCTGGCCCCGGCAGGAATTGTTACCCACTATGCGCCCTCAGCGCTTTGAATCCATTACGTAGAAATCCTCATGTTCTCAGGGCCCCAACGCAATACGATTCGGCGGGAAGTTATTTGACCACGCTTCGCTATTGCCCACCCGGCGCGGCGCGAAGGGCGTATGTCAAAGAGTAGAGAACACGGCGGGCGACTGACCAGCCGCCGGCCTCAGCGGAACCATAGCTGGCATCGCCGGCCTGGCCGGAGAAACAAAGGCTCCGCGACGATGCAGGGAGCGCCTCAGGCGCGGGATCGCGCGACTGTCGGCGTCATCTACCAGGTCTCGGGAACACTGTGCGCGCCATGAATTCGCGTCACACGCACCGGCGAGGCGATAATTCGGCTCCGACGGAACCTCATACGGTGTCCGGGGAACTCGCCGCAGGGATGGGTGAGCGCGATCTGACGGATCCGGTGTGCGGGATGCGAGTCTCGCCGCACTCCCAGCACCACTGGCGCATGGGAGTCAGTCCTACTGCTCGTGTTCGAGCGGCTGTCTCGAGAAGTTCTGCGCGGCGCCCGACCGGTATCTCACTAATCATAGTCGATTGGGAGCCGAACCCGTGAACAAACCGATGCGCGAAGATGGCGGCCAGGCAACGGCGAGCCCGTCGGGACTGGCTGCCGAGTCCCGACTCGGAACGATCTACACCTGTCCCATGCATCCGGAGGTTCGCCGGAGCGCGCCGGGCAACTGCCCGATCTGCGGGATGACGCTCGAACCGGTACAGCCGGCAAGTGTGACGGGTCAAAACCTCGAGCTGCGAGACATGACGCGGCGGTTCTGGATCGGTGCGGCACTCGCCGCCCCGATGGTCCTCCTCGACATGACCACAGAGATCCCCGCGCTCGCGACGCATCGAGTGATCTCTCCCGTCCTGTCGATGTGGATTCAGTTCGCACTCGGGACCCCGGTGGTGATCTGGGCGGGATGGCCGCTGCTTCAGCGCGGGTGGGCCTCCGTGCGCCGCCGCTCGCTCAACATGTTCAGCCTCATCGCGCTCGGCGTCAGCGCCGCTTACCTCTACAGCCTCGTGGCGATCTTCGCACCGGGTCTCTTTCCGCGAGGACTACGCAGCGAGAACGGTCTCATTCCCGTGTACTTCGAAGCCGCCGCGGTCATCACAGTGCTCGTGCTCCTGGGGCAGGTGCTCGAGCTGCACGCGCGGGAAGCTACCGGTGGCGCCATTCGCGCCCTGCTCAATCTCGCGCCCAAATTCGCCCGTCGCATCCATGACGGGGGGACCGAAGAGGAAGTTCCCCTGGATGCGGTGCAGGTCGGCGACCGATTGCGGGTACGCCCGGGCGAGGCCATTCCGGTGGACGGGGTGGTGCTGGAGGGTGCAAGCGCCGTCGATGAATCGATGGTCACCGGGGAATCCATTCCAGTGGCCAAGGTCGCGGGCGCGAAGCTCATCGGCGGCACGATCAACGGGACCGGCGCGCTCATCATGCGCGCCGAGCGCGTAGGCTCGGACACGATGCTCGCTCGAATCGTGCAGATGGTGGCCGAAGCGCAGCGCAGCCGTGCACCCATCCAGCGGCTCGCCGACCTCGCCTCCTCCTGGTTTGTACCGGCCGTCATCCTGATCGCCCTTGCCGCATTCCTCGCGTGGATGCTGCTTGGACCGCCGCCTCAGCTCGCCTACGCGCTGGTTGCGGCGGTGTCCGTGCTCATCATTGCATGCCCCTGCGCGCTCGGGCTCGCCACTCCCATGTCCGTCATGGTCGGTGTCGGCAAAGGCGCCACGGCGGGCGTGCTGATCAAGAACGCCGAG